>JANWUU010000069.1 GCA_025057735.1 Burkholderiaceae bacterium | reverse complement strand
GGGGGGCTGGCGGTGGCGCTGAACCTGGACGTGATCGTGCCGGCCGTGGAGGCCGCCTTCGGCGTGCAGTTCCTGCCGAAGGAGATCTATTTCATCTCCACGCTGCCGTCGGACCCGCGCGCCGGCGACGTGGTGCCGATCGCGCTGATCTCGCTTGCGCTCGCGCTGGCCGCCACGCTGTACCCGAGCTGGCGCGCTGCGCGGCTGCGGCCGGCGGAGGCCTTGCGGTATGACTGAGACGATCCTCGCCGCGCGCGGCGTTTTCAAGTCGTACCGCGAGGGCGGTCTGTCGGTGGACGTGCTGCGCGGCGCGGATCTCGCGGTGGCGCGCGGCGAGGTGATTGCGATCGTCGGCGCCAGCGGCTCCGGCAAGAGCACGCTGCTGCACTGCCTGGGCGGGCTCGATGCGCTCGACGCCGGCACCGTGACGATCGGCGGCCGCGACGTGGCGCGCTTATCGGACGTCGAGCGCGGCCGGCTGCGCAACGAGCGGCTCGGCTTCGTCTACCAGTTCCATCACCTGCTGCCGGAGTTCAGCGCGCTGGACAACGTGGCGATGCCGCTGGCGATCCGGCGGCTGCCGCTGGCCGCGGCGCGCGCCGCCGCCGCGCAGGCGCTCGCCGCCGTCGGGCTGGGCGAACGGCTCGCCCATCATCCGGCAGAGCTGTCCGGCGGCGAGCGGCAGCGCGCCGCCATCGCGCGCGCGATCGTTACCCATCCTGACTGCGTGCTGGCCGACGAGCCCACCGGCAACCTGGACCGCGACACCGCGCGCACGGTCTTCGAGGTTTTTCTGCAGCTCGCCCGCGGCCGCGGCACCGCGGTGGTGATCGTCACGCATGATCCGGAACTGGCCGCGCGCTGCGACCGCGTCCTGCGCCTTGCGGGCGGCAAGCTGGCGCCGGTGGCCTCAGCCGCCTGAGCCTGCCGCCCGCCGGCGTCGGCGCGCACGCCAGGCGAGCCGCAGGTAGGCGCTCCACAGCAGCCGCATGACGACGTAGCCGATCAGCGCCAGCGTGCTCGCCAGAAGGAAGACGCCGAGCGCAAGCGGCGCGCCCAGGCCCAGCATCCACTGGCCGTAGGCCTGCAGCGTGGCGCCAAGCTGCGCCCACGACCAGTCGGGCGGAGCGGCCGGCTCGCGCGCACCGGCCGCGCCGAGCACCAGCGCGCCGTACTGGTAGGCGACGAGGTACAGCGGCACGATCGTGAACGGGTTCGTGTACAGCGTGGTCGCCAGGGCGAGCGGCAGGTTGAAGCGAAACCACACCGCCAGGATGCCGGCGCTCAGCATCTGCAGCGGGCCGGGAATGAGCCCGCAGAAAAGGCCGGCGGCGACCGCCAGGGCCGCCGAGCGGCGGTTCAGGTGCCAGAGCGCCGGGTGGAACAGGGCGTCGCCGAAAATGGCCAGCGCCCTGACTTGTCGGACTTTCTCGACGCTGGGCAGGATGCGCTTGAAGTACCGGCGCGGCACGGCAACGCTTTAGGATCGCAGGCAGGGATTGGCTCGCGGACTCGCGCCGCCAATGCTAAAGGGTCGCTTTCGCCCCCGCTGCCATGTGGATCGACACGCACTGCCATCTGGATGCCGCGGAGTTCGACGCCGACCGCGATGCGGTCGTCGCGCGCGCACGGGCGGCGGGCGTCACGGCGATGGTGCTGCCGTCGGTGCACGCGGCG
>JANWUU010000032.1 GCA_025057735.1 Burkholderiaceae bacterium | reverse complement strand
CCCGGCACGAAGGGCCGGCTGCTGCTCGCCAATCACGTCTCGTGGATCGACGTGTTCGCGATTCTGTCCACGCTGCCGTGCCGCTTCGTCGCCAAGGCGGAAATCGGCCGCTGGCCGCTGCTCGGCTGGCTGGTTACCCTGGTCGGGACGCTGTACATCGAGCGCGGCCGGCGCCATGCCGTGGCCGCGATCAACCAGCGGGTGCGCGAGCGGCTGGCGGCGGGTGAGGCCGTCGCCGTCTTTCCGGAAGGGACCACCACCGACGGCTCCACACTGCTGCCGTTTCACGCCAACCTGCTGGCGCCGGCGCTGGAACTTGGCTGCGAGGTGTGGCCGCTTGCGCTGCGCTATACCGACGGTGGCCGGCCCACGCGCGCCGCGGCCTTCGTCGGCGAGATGGCGCTGCCGACCTCGCTGTGGAACATTCTGACGGCGCGCGAGCTGCAGATCGAGGTCGCGCTGCTTGCGCCGATTGCGACCAACCCGGGCGGGCACACCCGGCACGAGGTCGCGGCCCGCGCACGCGCCCGCATCGCGGAATACCTGGGGCTGGCGGTGGAGCCGGCGCAGCAGCGGTTCAGACCGGCGAACGCCACGGCGGACACGTCACCTGAACGAACGCGCGCTGCGGCCAGCGCATCGCAGTGAGCCGGCCCCCCCAGACGCAGCCGGTATCCAGGCAGACGGCATCCGGCCGGTTCAGCAGACCCAGCGTCGACCAGTGGCCGAAGATCACCGGTAAGCCGCCGCGTGCCGGATGCGTGGCCCGCTCCGGATGATCGAACCAGGGCAGCAGCCCAGGCGGCGCGGCATGCGTCCCTTCTTTGACCTTGAAATCCATCGTGCCGTCCGCGGCGACGAAGCGCAGCCGCGTCAGCGCGTTGATCACGCAGCGCAGCCGGTCTGCACCGCTGAGGGTTTCGTCCCAGCGGGCAGGCGCGTTTCCGTACATGCAGGCAAGAAAGCGGCGGTAATCGGGCGCGCGCAGACATGCCTCCACCTCCGCCGCCAGGGCGAGCGTTTGCTCCACGGTCCACGGCGGCAGCACCCCTGCATGCACGAAGAGGGCGCCGGCCTGCCGGTGCGCAAGCGGCCGCGCACGCAGCCAGTCGAGCAACTCCTCGTGGTCGGGCGCCTGCAGGATTTCCTGCAGCGTGTCGTCGGCGTGCAGCGGGCGGATGCCCGCGGCTACCGCCAGCAGGTGCAAGTCGTGATTGCCGAGCAATACCGTGGCACGCGCACCCAGGGCCCGCACGAAGCGCAGGCAGGCAAGCGACTGCGGGCCGCGGTTGACCAGGTCGCCGAGAAAAAGCAGCGGCTCGTCCGGATCGAGGGCAGCCAGCAGACGCTCGAGCGCCGGCAGGCAACCCTGCAGATCGCCGATTACCCACATGGCAGGCGGCGGATGCGTGCCAGCAGCGCGGTCGTCGAACGGTCGTATTCGAACGGGATCGCGACCGTGCGGGCACCCCAGCTGCGCGCCAAGCGCGCCTCCGGGATGCGCGCCATGTCGTAGTCGCCGCCTTTCACGTACACCTCGGGCCGCAGCAGCTCCAGCACCGCGAGCGGCGCGTCTTCATCGAAGATCGTCACCAGCGACACGCTCTCCAGGGCCGCGAGCAGGGCAGCCCGGTCGGCTTCGGCGTTGATCGGCCGGTCTTCGCCCTTGCCGAGCCGTCGCACCGAGGCGTCCGAGTTGACCGCCACCACCAGGCTTGCGCCCAGTGCACGGGCGCGCGCAAGATACGTCACGTGGCCGCGGTGCAGGATGTCGAACACGCCGTTGGTCAGCACGAGAGGACGCGGCAGCGCCGCGGCACGGGCCGCAAGTTCAGCGCGCGCCACGATCTTGCGTTCGAAGGCCGGTGCCTCACGCATCGGCGGCCTCGCCGATCAGCGTCCAGAGCGCTGGCGCCGCCACCGCCTCCGCCAGCGAACGGAAGCTCGCGGTGGCGAGCCGTTCGTCGCGGATGACCGGCGCGGCGCCGTCGGTGCCGAGCAATACGCGCAGCGGGACGCCGGCCGCTGCCGCCGCCTGCAGGTCGGAGTCCTTGTCGCCGAACAGGACGGAGTGCGAAAGCTCAAGCCCCAGCTCGCGCGCCGCACGCAGCAGCAGTCCGGGCGCCGGCTTGCGGCAGGCGCAGCCATCTTCAGGCGCGTGCGGGCAGTGGTAGACAGCGGCCAACGGCGCCCCGTGCGCGGCAAATTGCGAACGCATCCAGTCGGTTAGCCGCAGAAAGTCGTCCTCCGTGTACAGGCCGCGGCCGATGCCGGACTGGTTTGTCACCACCACGAGCGCGAAACCGCGCGCGTGAAGCTGCGCGCAGGCGGCGAGGGCGCCGTCGATGAACGCGAAATCCTCGCGCCGGTGCACATACCCGAAGTCGCGGTTGATCACGCCGTCGCGGTCCAAAAACGCGGCCCGCCGCTGCTGCCTGCGCAGCCCGAGGGATGCGCTGCTTGAAACGGGGTTCGTTAAAACGGGGTCAGACCCCATCTTCCAGACCCCATCTTCAGCTCTGCGCGAGTAGCCATTGCACATACGCGGCTACACCTTGCTGCACCGACTTCATTGGCCGATCGAAGCCGGCGGCGCGCAGCCGCGCGGGATCGGCCTCGGTGAAGGCCTGGTACTTGCCGCGCAGGGCCTCCGGAAAGCGGATGTACTCGATCAGCCCCGCCGCCACCGCTTCCTGCAGCGACAGCGGCGGCTGCTCCTGCGCCGCGCGTAGCGCATTGACGACCGCCAGCGCCACGTCGTTGAACGGCTGGGCGCGCCCGGTGCCGACGTTGTAGATGCCGCTTTGCGGACGCTGCCAGAAAAAGAGATTGACCGCGACCACGTCATCGACGTGAATGAAGTCGCGCCGCTGCTCGCCGTCGGCGTAGCCGTGGCTGCCTTCGAACAGCTTCACGCGCCCCTCGGTGCGAAACTGGTGGAAGTGGTGAAAGGCCACCGAGGCCATGCGGCCCTTGTGCGACTCGCGCGGGCCGTAGACGTTGAAGTAGCGCAGGCCGACCACCGGTGCCGACAGTTGGGGCAGCCGGCGCCGCACGACCTGGTCGAACAGGAATTTCGAGTAGCCGTAGACGTTAAGCGGCCGCTCGCACGCGCGCTCCTCGCGAAACGCCGGCCCGAGGCCGTAGACCGCGGCGCTGGATGCGTAGATCAGCGGCACGCGCTGCTGCTGGCACCATTCGAGCAGCGCCAGTGAGTAGCGATAGTTGTTCTGCATCATGTAGCGGCCGTCGGACTCCATCGTGTCCGAGCAGGCGCCTTGATGGAAAACCACGGCAGGGGGC
>JANWUU010000391.1 GCA_025057735.1 Burkholderiaceae bacterium | reverse complement strand
TTTTGCGAGACATCGACGCCGACCACCGCGCGGTTGCGAAGGCCGCGCAGCCGGTAGTCGGCGCTCAGTTCCGTGCGGTTGCCGAGCAGACGCTGGTCGTGCGTGATCCACAGGAAGTCCGTGCGGTTCACCAGCCCCGTGTTGGCGTTGTAGGTGTAGACCTCAGCGTTGCGCCAGAAGCGATCCTCGTCGTTGGCGTACGTCTCGTTCGTCAGCTTCAGCCCGCCGGCAATGGCATAGGCGATGCGCGCGCGCAGCCAGCCGATTTCCTTGCGCACCACGCCATCCTCGACGTTGTAGTTGTTGAAGCGTACGCGCTCGTCGATGCGGCCCGCCACCAGCGGCGTGCCGAAATACCAGCGGCCATCGTCGACCAGATACTGCGCCGCCAGCGACAGCCGCAGCCGCGCCGTCGGCGTCCAGGCGACCTCGCCGCTGGCATGCGTGTATTCGTAGTCGGAGCGGTCGACGAAGCCGGCCGACCCCTGGTTCGCCGCCATGTAGGAAAGATCGGCCCGGTAGGCGACCGTTTCGGCCGCCTTGCCGCCCAGCCCGACCCCGACCGTGCGCGTGTTCCAGCGGTCGTACGCGAGCAGCACGTCGCGCGATGCGCGGCCGTCGGCGCCGCGCGTGACCCAGTTGATCAGGCCGGTGACTGCACCGAGCCCGTGCAGCACCGATGCGGGACCCTTGATCACCTCGATGCGTTCGTAGTTGAAGGTGCCGCGCGGCGACATCGCCAGGCCCGGATAGCGGATGCCGTCGATCGCGAAGGGCAGGCTCAGCGTGCCGGAGAACCCGCGCATCGAGAAGCAGGTCAGGCCGAAGCACTGGCCGCTGGCCACACCGACCGCGCTGTGCAGCGCGCGCTCGCTGGTGGTAGCGCCGCGTTCGGCCATCGTCGCGGCGTCGATCACGTCGATCGAGGCGGGCGTCTCGCGCGGCGACAGTTCCAGCCGGCTGCCGGCTGCCGCCGGCTCGTCCAACGCCAGATTCCGTCGCGGCGCCTGGCCTTCGATCAGCACTGCATCGAGCACCCTCGGTTCGTTTTGCGCTTGCGCTGCGGCCGGCGCGGTGCAGGCCAGCCCGCAGAGGAGCGCTAAGACAGGGCGCGCCGCGCGCGGCTGCGCGGGCGACCCCAAAACGGGACGCATGTGGACTTTCCTTTCGTTTTCTGCGGTTGATCGGGGGAGGTCGCGCCAACGCGCGACGCGCAGGCCGGCACAGCGGCCTGCAGCACGGATCAGATGCGACCGATCAGACGCAGAACGGCGGCGCGCGCGGCTGCGCGGCTGGCCAGGCTGGCGGCGCAGGCGGAGCAACCGCTGCCGGCGCGCCCGCCGCCGTCACCAGCGCCGGCGCAACGGGCACGCTGCCGGCCGGCGGCGGCGCCGCAAAGGAACCCGCATGCGGCGCGCAGTACGGGCAGTGCTCGAGGAGGAAAACTTCGGCCGGCTGCGGATAGCCGCCGCCTGCACCGCGCGCCGAGCACACCTCGCCCAGCGGCAGCGGCGCCCACGCCCGCGCCAGCGAGGGTACAAGGGCGTTGAGCAGGATCGCCAGGATGGCGACCGCTGCGGTGAGGCGCCGGGTTTTCAGCCGCATGGAGGCGCGAAACTACTGCATCGCGGGGCGCCTTTCAACCCGGCCGCCGCTTCTGGGGGCTCAATAGGCGCCCGCGACAATGTTGCGCGGCCGGCCGGCGAAGAAGCTTTCGATGTTCTCGATCAACTGGTCGGCGAGCGCCTGCTGCGCCTCGACCGATGCCCACGCCACATGCGGCGTGACGATCACGTTGGGGCGTCCAGCGATCCGCATCAGCGGGCTGTACGCGGGCGGCGGCTCGCAGGTCGCCACGTCGAAACCCGCGCCAGCGAGCAACCCCTCGTCGAGCGCGGTGACCAGATCCTGTTCATCGACCAGGCCGCCGCGCGCGGTGTTGATCAGCAGAGGTCTGCGCTTCATCGCGCGAAACTCGGGCAGCGCGATCATCCGGCGCGTCTGCGCGGTCAGTGGCGCGTGCAGCGTGATGATGTCGCTCGTCGCGAGCACCTCGTCCCAGGGCGTATAAAGCGGGCCCATGTCGCCGCGGCCCTTGTGCGCGGCGAACAGCGGCACCATGCCGAAGGCCTTCGCCAGCTCCGCCACCCGCTGGCCGAGCGCGCCTTCGCCGATGATGCCCAGCCGCGCGCCGGCCAGATCGCGGATCGGGTGATCGAAGAAGCAGAACTGGCCGGCCTGCTGCCAGCGGCCGGCGATCACGTCCGTCCGGTAGGCGATCAGGTTCCGGCGCAGCGCGAGGATCAGCGCGAACGTGTGCTCCGGCACGGTATGCACGGCATAGCCACGGATGTTGCACACGGCAATGCCGCGCGCCGTGCACGCCACCTGGTCGATGCAGTCGGTGCCGGTGGCCGCCACCGCGATCAGCTTCAGTGACGGCAGCCGCGCCAGCGCGTCCGCGGTGAGCGGCACCTTGTTGAGGACCGCCACTGTTGCATCGGCCAGGCGCTCGACCACCCGCTCGGGCGGCGTGCTGTCGTATTCGATCCACTCGTGCGCGAAGGCCGGCCGTCGTAGCGTGATCTGCGGCGCCAGCGTGGCGCGGTCGAGGAAGACGATCTTCTGCATCCGGCCGTCCTCTCACCGTTGCGCGAGCGCCCGCTTCGCCGCCGCCACGATGGCCTCGGCCGTGATGCCGAAGTGGCGATACAGCGCCTCGCCGGGTCCGGACGCGCCGTAGCCGCGCATGCCGACGAACGGGCCGTCGGGGCCAAGCCAGCGCTCCCAGCCGAAACGCACCGCAGCCTCCACCGCCACGCGCACCGTGCCAGGGCCGAGCACGGCGTCGCGGTATGCACCGTCCTGGGCGTCGAACAGCTCCCAGCTCGGCATCGACACCACCGCGGTCGGAACGCCCTCTTTCTGCAAGGCCTCGCGCGCCTGCATGGCAAGGGCCACCTCGGAGCCGGTGGCAAGCAGCGTCACCTGGCGCGCACCGCCCTCGGCCTCCGCCAATACGTAGGCGCCGCGGCGCGACAGGTTGTCGTCGGTATGTGTGCGACGCACCGCAGCGAGCGGCTGCCGCGGAAAAACCAGACTGACGGGCCCGCTGCGATGCTCGAGCGCAATCTCCCAGCATTCGGCCGCCTCCACCGCATCCGCCGGGCGCAACACCAGCATGTTCGGCATCGCCCGCAACGAGGCGAGGATCTCCACCGGCTGATGCGTCGGGCCGTTTTTGCCGATGCCGATCGAGTCATGACTGAAAACGAACTTCACCGGCAGCCCCATCAGGGCGGCCATGCGCAGCGCCGGCCGCTCGTAGTCGGAGAACGCCAGATACGTGATCGCCAGCGGCAGCGTGCCGCCATGCGCGGCCATGCCGTTGGCCAAGGATCCCATCGCATGCTCGCGCACCCCGCAATGCAGATAGCCGCCGCTGCGGTCCTCCGCCGTGAATGCGCGCAGCCGCCGCTTGTGGCCAGTCGGCGCCTCCAGGTCGGCGCACGCGACCATCCGTTCCGGCAGCAGTTCGGTCAGCCGGTCGTGGATTTCGCCGGAGACGAAGATTCCGCTCGCCGCCGGCGCGGCGGTCAGGGCCTCGCGCTTGTAGGTGCGCAGGATCTCGCGCCATCCAGACGGCAGATCGCCGCGCAGGCAGCGCTCGAACTCGGCCCGCTGCGCCACCGGCAGCGCACGCACGCGCTGCTGCCATGCCTCGTACGCCTGCGCGCTGCGCCGGCCGGCGGCGCGCCAGGCGGCCAGCACATCCGCCGGCACCTCGAACGGCGGGTACGGCCAGTCGAGCAGCCGCCGCGCGGCTTCCGCATCCTCCGGAAACAGCCGCGCGCTGTGGCCGCCGCGCTGTCCCTGCAGCCGCTCGATGCCGCGCGCGATGATGGTGCGACAGGCAATCAGCGACGGCCGCGGGTCGCGTTTGGCCAACGCGATCGCCGCGCTGACCGCTTCGATGTCATGGCCGTCGACCTCGATGACCTGCCACTGCGCGGCGCGAAAGCGGGCCGCCACGTCCTCGCTAATCGACAGCTCGGTGCCGCCGTCGTCGGTGATGCGGTTGTCGTCCCAG
>JANWUU010000133.1 GCA_025057735.1 Burkholderiaceae bacterium | reverse complement strand
CACGACGACCAGCGTGTCGCCCTCGGCCTCCAGCCGGACGTCCTTGAACAGGCCAGTGGCGAACAGCGCCCGGATGGCAGCGATGCCCTTTTCAGGATCGAAGCGGTCGCCGACGCGGATCGGCAGATAGGAAAAGACGGTCCCGGCCTCGGTGCGCTGGATGCCCTCCACGCGGATGTCGCGCACGACGAACTCCTCCGCCGCCAGCCCCGCGCACCAGGCGAGCGCCACGGCCGCCGCGACGCCGCGGCGCGCGCGCAAAAAGCCACGCGGGGATGGAAAAGACGCTTTGGGCAACGGAAAACTTAGAGCAGCAGCCGCGTCAGGTCGTTGTACAGCGCCAGCGCCGTCAGCAGGACCAGCAGGCCGACACCGACGCGCTGCCCCCACTGGATGACCCACTCGGCGGGCGGGCTGCCTTTGATGATTTCGATCGCATAGTACATGAGGTGCCCGCCGTCGAGCAGCGGAATCGGCAGCAGGTTGAGCACGCCGAGGCTGATCGAGACGAGCGCGAGGAAGGACAGGTACGCGGCCGCCCCCAGCCGTGCGGTCTGGCCGGCGTAATCGGCGATCGTCACCGGGCCGGAGAGATTCTTCAGCGACGCCTCGCCCATCACCATTTTCACGAGCATGCGCAGCGAGAAGACCGCCGTGTCCCAGGTCTTGCGCAACGCCAGCGCGAACCCCTCCAGCGGGCCGTAGCGCACGGTGACCAGCTGCGGCCGCTCGCCGATCTCGGCGCCGATGCGACCGATCGTGCGTCCCTGGTCGTCCTGCGCCGCCGCTGGCCGCACGTCCACCTCGAAGCGCGCGCCGTCGCGCTCGATCGAAAACCGCAGCGTGCGCTGCGGGGCGGCGCGTACCCGTTCGGTCAGCTCGCGTGCGGCATCCACGGGCACGCCGTCGATTGCCAGCACGCGGTCGCCGGCGCGCAGGCCGGCGGCGGACGCGGCGCTGCCGTCGCTGACGCGGCCGATGTGCGGCGGCCCACCGTACGGCCGCACGCCGAGCTTCGGCAGCGGGTTGCCCTCCAGGTCGGCATCCGCGAGTGCGCCCAAATCGAGCGTCACCGCACGCACGCGGCCGTCGCGCTCCACCTCGAGCGTGACGGCGCGGCGGTCGATCGCCCGCTGCAGCAGCAGCCAGTTCATCTCGTTGTACGAGCGCACCGGCCTGCCGTCGACCGCTGTCACCAGATCGCCCGCCTGCAGGCCGGCCCGCGCCGCCGGCGTCTCGGCCGCCGGCGCGCCCAGGCGCGCGCTCGGCTCCTGCGTGCCGGCCACGTTCAACCCCCAGTACAGCAGTACCGCCAGCAGCAGGTTGGCGAGCGGGCCGGCGGCGACGATCGCGATCCGCCGGCCGACCGGCTGGCGGTTGAAGGCGCGCGGGAGATCCTGCGGCGCGATCGGCCCGGCGTCGGTATCGCGCTCGTCGAGCATGCGGACGTAGCCGCCGAGAGGGATCGCGCCGATCACCCATTCGGTGCGGTCCGCGCCGGCCACGGTCCGCCACAGGGGGCGTCCGAAGCCGACCGAAAAGCGCAGCACCTTCACGCCGCAGCGCCGCGCCACGTAATAGTGGCCGAACTCGTGGATCACGATCAGGATCCCGAGCGCGATCAGGAAGGCGACGAGCGTCAGCATGCCCGCGATCTTACGCGGCCGCCCCGATGAGCGACCGTGCGCAGCGGCGGGCGGCGGCATCGGCCTCCAGCACCTCCGCCAGCGAGCGCGGCACCGCGCCAGGCGCCTGCGCCAGCGCCGCCTCGATCACGCCCGCGATGGCCGTGAACGGCAGCCGGCGCGCCAGGAAAGCCGCGACCGCCTCTTCGTTGGCGGCGTTCAGCCACACGCTGGCCGCGCCGCCGGCCCGCGCCGCCTCATATGCCAGCCGCAGACAGGGAAAGCGCGCGAGATCGGGCGCCTCGAACGTCAGATGGCCAAGCGTCAGGAAATCCAGGAAGGCGCTGCCGCTTTCGATGCGCTCCGGAAAGCCGAGCGCGTAGGCCAGCGGCGTGCGCATGTCCGGCGTGCCGAGCTGCGCAACCACCGAGCCGTCCACGAACTCGACCATCGAGTGCACCACGCTCTGCGGGTGGACGACGACATCGATCTGCTGCGGCGGAAAACCGAACAGCCAGCTCGCCTCGATCACCTCCAGGCCCTTGTTCATCAGGGTGGCGGAATCCACCGAGATTTTCGGCCCCATCACCCAGTTCGGATGCGCGCAGGCCTCCTCGGGCGTCACTGCCGACAGGTCGGTGCGGGTGCGAAACGGACCCCCGGAGGCGGTGAGGATCAAACGGCGCACCGCGCGGCCGGCGTCCGCGGCGCCGGCCAGACACTGGTGCAGCGCGCTGTGCTCGCTGTCCAGCGGCAGCAACTGGGCACCGCTGCCGCGCACGGTCTCGACCAGCAGCGCACCGGCGCAGACGATCGCCTCTTTGTTGGCGAGCAGGATGCGTTTGCCCGCGCGCGCCGCCGCCAGCGTGGGCGGCAGTCCGGCCGCACCGACGATGGCCGCGATCACCGTGTCCACGCCCGGCGCCACGGCGGCTTCCAGCAAGCCTTCCGCTCCGCCGAGCGCGCGTGTCGGCAGACCGGCGGCGCGCAGTTGCTCCTGCAGCAGGGGCTGCAGCGCGGCCTCCGCGATTACCGCGAGCGGCGGCGCGAAGCGGCGCGCCAGCGCGACCAGGGCCGCGACGTTCTTCTGTGCGGTCAACGCCGCGACGTGAAACCGTTCGGGGTGGCGCGCGATGACATCCAGGGCGCTGCGGCCGATCGATCCGGTGGCTCCCAGCACGCAGATGCCCTGCATCAGCGCCACCCATGGATCAGGACCGCCGCCGGCAGCACCGGCAGCAGCGCATCGATGCGGTCCAGTACGCCGCCATGCCCGGGCAGCAAGCCGCTGCTGTCCTTCACCCCGGCGTGCCGCTTCATCTGGCTTTCGAACAGATCGCCGACGATGGCAAGCGCCACCAGCAGCGCGAGCAGCGGCACCGCCCAGCCGGCCAGCCGGGCGAACAGGACGTTCGAAAAAAAGGGCGCGGCCGGAAACAGCCTCCAGGCGAGCACGGCGGCCAGCAGCACGGCCACCAGCGCCCCGCCCACGCCGGCCCAGGTCTTGCCGGGACTGATGTGCGGCGCGAGCTTGCGCCGCCCGAAGGCGCGCCCGACGAAGTAGGCGGCAATGTCGGCGATCCACACCACGGCCAGCACCGACAACAGGTAGACCGCACCCTCGCGGTACAGCGCCAGCAGCGAGAACCACGCCGCCGCGAGCACGAGCGCGCCGGCCAACGCGGTCGACGGCCCGTGCAGGCGCAGATTGCCGCTGCGCTCGGCGCGCAGCACGTTGAGCGCCGTCATGGCCCAATACACGCTGGCGGTGCCGGCCAGCCCCTGCAGCGCCGCCGCCGGCAGCGCCAGGCGCGCCAGTTCGACCAGCCACAGCGCGGCGGCGAAGGCCGCGCCGAGCACGAGCGCCGCGGGGCCGCGGCCCAGGGTCAGACGCAGCCATTCGAAGCTCGCGGCACCGAACAGCGCGGCGATCAGGGTCACGAACGCGGTCGATCCGAGCGCGATCGCGGCCAGCAGCGCCGACGCCAGGACGACGGCGGTGATGACGCGCAGCCGCAGCATCGGTCGCTAGGCCCCGGCGGCCATCTGCGCGCTGGTGCGGCCGAAGCGCCGCTCGCGGCCCTGGTACCAGGCGAGGGCCGCCTCCAGGGCCGAGGCGTCGAAGTCGGGCCACAGCAGGTCGCTGAAGTACAGCTCGGTGTAGGCGAGCTGCCAGAGCATGAAGTTGCTGATGCGCTGCTCGCCGCCGGTGCGGATCAGCAGGTCGGGCTCCGGCGCATGGGCAAGCGCAAGATGCCGCGCGATCTCGTCCTCGGTCATCTCCTCCGGTCGGTCCGCCAGCTCGGGCCGCTCGCGCAGCAGCGCGCGCACCGCCTGCACGATGTCCCAGCGGCCGCCGTAGCTCGCGCAGATCGACAGGTGCAGGCGGTCGTTGCGCGCGGTCGCCTCCTCGGCATGGCGGATCAGCGCCTGCAGCTCCGGTTCGAAATCCTGCAGGCGCCCGACCACGCGCAGGCGCACACCGTTGTCGCGCAGTTGCCCGACTTCGTTGCGCAGGGCGTTGACGAACAGGCGCATCAGCGTGGAGACCTCCTCTGGCGGGCGGCGCCAGTTCTCGGAGCTGAACGCGAACAGCGTCAGGTAGCGGACGCCGCGCCGGCCGCAGGTCTCGATGGCGCTGCGCACCGCATCGACCCCGCGCGCATGCCCGGCGACGCGCGGCAGATGGCGGCGCGTCGCCCAGCGGCCGTTGCCGTCCATGATGATCGCGACGTGCCGCGGCGGCGTGTTGGCGGGAAAATGGGCCACGTCGGAAGCCTCGGGAGGGCGGCGCGCGACCTTCAGACGGTCATGATCTCCTTTTCCTTCTCGGCGATCAGCTTGTCGATCTCGGCCACGTAGCGGTCGGTCAGTTTCTGCACCTCGTCCTGCGCGCGCCGCTCCTCGTCTTCCGCCACTTCTTTCTTTTTCAGCAGTTCCTTGAGGTGCGTCATCGCGTCGCGCCGCAGGTTGCGCACCGCCACGCGCGCGTTCTCGCCCTCGTGCCGCACCACCTTGGTCAGCTCGCGCCGGCGCTCCTCCGTCAGCGGCGGCATCGGCACGCGGATGACCTCGCCATGCGAGGCCGGGTTCAGGCCCAGCTCCGACTCGCGGATCGCTTTCTCGATCGGCTGCACCATTTTCTTGTCGAACGGCTGCACGGTGATCGTGCGCGCATCCGCCAGACCGATCTGCGCCACCTGTTTGATCGGCATCATCTGTCCGTAGTACTCGACCTGCACGTGATCGAGCAGACCGACGTGCGCCCGGCCGGTGCGGATCTTGGCCAGGTCATGCTTGAGCGCCTCGACCGATTTCTGCATCTTCTGTTCGGTCGTGCGGCGGATCTCGGCGATGTTCATGGCAGCGTCTCCGTTGGCAACCGGGCCTCAGACGTGCACCAGCGTGCCCTCGTCCTCGCCCAGCACGGCGCGCTTCAGCGCGCCGGGTTTGCGGATGTCGAAAACCTTGATCGGCAGTCTCTGGTCGCGGCACAGCGCGAAGGCGGTGGCGTCCATGACCTGCAGCTTGCGCGCCAGCGCCTCGTCGAACGTGAGGCGGCTGTAGCGGGTGGCCGTCGGGTCGCGCTTCGGATCGGCGCTGTAGACGCCGTCCACGCGGGTGGCTTTCAGCACGATTTCGGCACCGATCTCCGAGCCGCGCAGCGCCGCCGCCGTGTCGGTGGTGAAAAACGGATTGCCGGTGCCGGCGGCGAAGATCACCACCTTGCCTTCTTCGAGGTAGCGCATCGCCTTCGGCCGGATGTACGGCTCGACCACCTGCTCGACGTTCAGGGCCGACTGCACGCGCGCCTCGATCCCGGCGCGCCGCATCGCGTCCTGCAGCGCCATCGCGTTCATAATGGTTGCCATCATCCCCATGTAGTCGGCGGTGGCCCGGTCCATGCCGTCGGCGCCCAGTGCCACGCCGCGGAAGATGTTGCCGCCGCCGATCACGATGGCGACCTCCACCCCCAGCGCCACCACCTCGCCGATGTCGCGCACCATCGCCTCCAGCGTGTCCTTGTTGATGCCGAAGGCATCGTCGCCCATCAGGGCCTCGCCGGACAGCTTCAGCAGGACGCGGCGGTAAGCGGGAGCCGGCATCGGCGCCGCCTCGGCTTAGCCGCGCGCCGCGGCCGCGGTGGCCGCCACCTCGGCGGCGAAATCCGCCTGTTTCTTCTCGATGCCCTCGCCCACCACGTACAGCACGAAATCGTGCACGCGCGCGCCGTGGGCCTTCAGCAGCTGCTCGATCGTCTGCTTGCCGTCGGCGGCCTTGACGAACACCTGCCCGAGCAGCGTGACCTCCTTGAAAAACTTCTGCACCGCGCCCTCGGCGATCTTCGCCAGCATCGCTTCCGGTTTGCCGGCTTCGCGCGCCTTCTCCAGCGCGATACGGCGCTCCACCTCCACCAGCTCGGCCGGCACGCCGGCCGCATCGAGCGCCTTGGGCTTGCTGGCGGCGATGTGCATCGCCAGGTCCTTGCCGAGCTGCTCGTCACCGCCGCTGTAATCGACCAGCACGCCGATCTTGGCGCCGCCGTGCACATAGCTGGCGATGCGCCCCTGCGCGCTCAGGCGGCGGAAGCGGCGGATCGCCATGTTCTCGCCGATCTTGCCCACCAACGCCGTACGCACCGATTCCGCTGTGCCGCCGGCAAGCGGCAGGGCGGCCAGCGCCGCCACGTCGGCCGGATCGTGCTGGGCCACCAGGCGCGCCAGGTTGCGGGCGAAGGCAAGGAATTCCTCGTTGCGAGCGACGAAGTCGGTCTCACAGTTCACCTCCACGATGGCGCCTAGCCGGCCATCGGCGCTGACGTCGACCGCGACCACGCCCTCGGCGGCGATGCGGGCCGCGGCCTTGCTCGCCTTGTTGCCCAGCCGTACACGCAGGATTTCCTCCGCCTTGGCGAGGTCGCCGCCGGCCTCGGCCAGCGCCTTCTTGCACTCCATCATCGGCGCGTCGGTCTTGTCGCGCAGTTCCTTGACCAGCGCCGCGGTGATCTCCGCCATCGAATGCTCTCCCGTGAATGCTGCAAAAAAGGGGCGTAACGCCCCCTGCCCGAACGCGGCCGCCGCGCCCCCGCGCGGCGGCGCGGTCAAGCGGCTTCCTCTTCCGCGTCGACTTCGACGAACTCGCCGCCGGCGGCGCTCACCACGCCCTGCAAGGCCTGTGCGCGGCCTTCCAGGATCGCGTCGGCAATGCCGCGCGCGTACAGCCGCACCGCCCGGCTGGAGTCGTCGTTGCCGGGAATCACGTACGCAATGCCGTCCGGCGAGTGGTTCGTGTCGACCACGCCGATCACCGGAATGCCCAGCTTGTTCGCTTCCGCCACCGCGATCTTGTGGTAGCCCACGTCGATCACGAACAGCGCGTCGGGCAGCGCATTCATGTCCTTGATGCCGCCGATCGCCTTGTTCAGCTTGTCGACCTCGCGCTGGAAGTGCAGCGCCTCCTTCTTGGACAAGCGCTCCAGGCCGCCCGCCTCGATGGTCGCCTCCATGTCCTTCAAGCGCTTGACCGAG
>JANWUU010000307.1 GCA_025057735.1 Burkholderiaceae bacterium | reverse complement strand
GCGCTGCGCAGCGACTGGTCGGCGCGCTCGAACTGGCCGTCCTCGTACTCGCGCAGGCCGTTGATCAACGCCCGCTCAGCCGGCCGCTGGTACAGGGCGGCGATGCTGGCCGTGGGCGCGGCGGAGGGCGGCGGCAGCGTCTCGCAGGCGGCCAGCAGCGACAGCGCGGCCAAGGCGGCGGCAGCCCGAACCGAACCCATGCGTGTCATTGGAAGCGGTGACGGATGCGCAGCGGCTTGGCCGCATCGACCTCGACGGTGGCGGCCACGGCCGGCAAATCCCCGTGACGGATTTCGATCGTGTGCCGGCCCACGGGCAGCTTGAGTTCCGCGAGCGGCGGGGCCACGCCCACCGGCTTGCTGTCCACCAGGACCTCGCCCCACGGGCTGATGTCGAAGATGACCACGCCGTAGGCGGGAGCGGGGGGCGCTGCGGCCGGCGCGTTCGCCGCGGAGCCGGCGGGGCCGAGGCGGCTGGCGATCTGCGCCAGCAGCATGCCGAGCGCGATGCCGGCGACGATCAGCGCCGCCACCGCGGCCACCGCGGTCCGGTGCGCCCGCACCCACTGCCGCGACCGTTCCCACAGCAGGCGCGCGAAATCCATGCCGGCGGTGGCGAGCGAGGGTTCGGCGGCCGAGGCCGCCGGCGGCGTATCGGCATCGTCATCGACCGGCCCCTGCGGCACTGGCGCTGCGGCGGGTCGCGCCGCCGCCGTCTCCGCCAGGCGGGGCGGTGCAAGGGTTGCCGGGGCGATCTGGGCGGTGACGGGTGGCGGCTCCGCCACGCGCGGCGGTGCTGCCAGCGGGATGCCGATCGTGGCCGGCGCGACGTGGCTCTTGCGTTCGTTCCACAGGTAGGCGGTCAGCGCGTCGCGCAGGTCGCCCGCGGTCCGGTGGCTGGCCGGGTGGTCCGGCGCGAGCGTCTCGTCGACCAGCCGTGCCAGCGCCGGTGGGGCGTCGGGCCGCAGCGCCAGCACGGAGCGCACGGTGCCGCCCTCCACGCGCGGGGCCTTGCCGGTCAGCGTCATGTGCAGCAGGGCCGCGAGCGCCCGCACGTCGCGCCGCCGCGCCTCCTCGGTCAGCTCGTTCTGAAAGTACGGCAGCAGCTTCTCGGTGTGCGCGAGCGCCTCCTCGCCGCCGGCGCCGCCGTCGATCCAGCCGCCGAAGCCCTCGATCTTCGGCGCGCCGTCGGCCTGCAGCAGCACGTGCTGTGGTCCCAGGTGACCGTGGGCCACGCCCTGCGTGTGCGCGTACTCGATCGCGTCGGCCACCCGTGCGAGGATGCTGGCGCAGTGGACGAACTGCGGACGCCAGCCGGAGGCGAGCAGTTCCGCCAGCGTACGGCCGTTGACCCGCTCGATCGCCAGGTACGCCAGATGGTGCACCCGGCCGGCGTCGAACACGGTGACGATGTGCGGATGATGCAGCTTGCCCGCCGCCTGCGCCTGCCGCACGAAGGCCGCCTCCAGCGGGGCGATCTGGGTGTCGCCGCTGTCCAGCGTGGCCGGAGGCGGCAACTGCACGGCCTTCAGCACCACCTCGCGATGCATGACCGGATCGAGCGCGAGGTAGGTGGCGGAGGCGCGGCCGCGCTTGATCTCGCGCAGCAGCGTGTAGCGGCCGATCGCGCGCGCCTGGGGTGGAAACGCCTCGTTCATCGCCGAGCGGTCGCGCGGTTCGGGTCTAGAAGCGGTGTTTCAGGTTCAGGGTCTGCCCCGGTCGGACTTCGACCCGCGCCGAGAAAGGCGGTGCATCGCCGTTGCGCACCTCGATCAGGTAAGAGCCGGGCGCGAGCGACAGACGGCTGAGCGGCGGCGATACGCCCCGGTTGACGCCATCGACCCATACCTCGCCCCAGGGCGCGATCGCCAGCGCGACGAAGCCCTCGGCCGCTGCCGCCGGTGCCGCCGGCAGCACGCGCGCGGGACGGGCGGGCGCGGCTTTCGCCACCGGCGCCGGGGTGGGCGGGGTCGCCGCCGGGGCCGTCTCCTGCGCTGCGGGAGGCTCGGGTGGTACTTCGCCCGCCGCCGGCGCAGGCGCCTGCGGGGCCATGACGGCGGTGGGCGCAGCGACGGCGACGGGCGCCGGTGGCTGCGTCTGCCGTGCCGGCAGGAGCGCCCACACGGCGGCCACGACGGCGGCGCTCGTCAACGCGCCGACCCCGATCTTGACCGCCGGCGCCGCGGCGGCGAACCGCTGACCGAGCGTGCGCGGCCAGCCGAGGGCGCGAAAACGCGGCTGGTTGGCGGCGCCGACGGTCGGGCGGCCGACGAATTCGGCCAGATCGTTGCGCAGCTCACCCGCGGTCTGATAGCGGCGGGCGGGGTCTTTCTGCAGGGCGCGCTGGCAGATCTCGATGAGCCGCGGCGGCACGTCGGCGCGCAGCGATTCGAGCGGCGGCGGCGCATCGGAGATCACCTGGGCGAGCGTCTCGTCGATCGTATTGCCCTCGAAGGCGCGCCGGCCGGCCAGTAGCTCGTACAGGATCGTGCCGATCGAAAACACGTCGCTGCGCGCGTCCAGCCGGCGGCCGAGCGCCTGTTCCGGCGACATGTAGTTCGGCGTGCCGATCAGCTGGCGCTCGCCGCCGGCCGTGCCGTCGGCGATGCGCCCCAGCGCCACGCCGAAATCGAGCACCTTCGGCTTGCCGTCGCGCTGGATGAAGATGTTGCTCGGCTTGATGTCGCGGTGGATCAACCCCCGCTTGTGCGCGTAGTGCACGGCGTCGGCCACCCGCGCCAGCAGGCCGGCGATCTGCTTGTAACTGAGGCGCTGGCCGCCGGCGATCACGTCGTGCAGGTCGCGCCCGTGCAGGCGCTCCATCGCCAGGTAGGCGAGCCGTTCGGTCTTGCCGGCGTCGAACACGGTGACAATGTGCGGGTGATTGAGCCCCGCCACCGCCTTCGCCTCGTTCAGGAAGTTGGCTTCCAGCCGCTCGCTCCACGTGCGCCCCGGCGCCAGCGGAATCGCCTTGATCGCCACCTCGCGCGCCAGCACCGGGTCGAACGCCGCGTACACGACGCCGTTGGAGCCGCGGCCGATTTCCTCGCGGATGCTGAAGCGGCCGACCATGCGCGGCGCCTCCGCCAGCAACGCGGAAGGCTCCGTCGGCAGGGACATCATCGTCGGGGCGGCCATCGCGCCCGATTATTGCATCGGCCCTTTGTCGCCTATTGGCCCAAATTGGCGGGCGTCCGTCGGGGCGATCGGCCTGCGGCGACGGGGCCGGCGCGGCCGCGGCGCCTCAGGCGCGTGCGAACACGATGCGTTCGCGCGTCAGCAGGCGCGCCTGCAGCCACAGGCAGACGGCGGTGCCGGCGGCGGCGATCGCCGCCGGCAGCAGCAGGTCGTAGGCGCCGACCGCCTCGCCGCGCAGCGCGCGCAGCAGTACCGTCAGCTGCGCGATGGCCGGCACGAACCACTGCCAGGCGGCATCGCGCACCGGCAGCAGCACGGGCGCCAGCGCGGCGAACTGCACCCCCATCGCGAGATAGCTGACGTACGTCTGCGCCTCCTTGTGGCTGCGGCCGAAGGTGGCGGCCAGCATGTTGGCCGCGGCCATCAAGGCCGCGAAGGGCAGCAGCAGCGCGAGGAAGACGCCCACCTCGCGCCACTGCAGCTGCATGACGGCGGCCAGATTCTCCGAGGGGATCAGCCGCAGCGCGAGCAGGAAGCCGGCCATCGTCAGCGCCACGATCGCCGCCGAGTAGACCATGACCACGCCCCATTTGCCGACCGCCAGCGCGGCCGCCGGTACCGGGTTGGTCAGCAGCGGCTCCAGCGACCCGCGCTCGCGCTCGCCGGCGGTGACGTCGATCGCCACCGGCAGCGCCCCGAACACCGCCACCAGCAGGGCGGCCCAGGGCACCACGAACAGCAGGCGCGCGCCCGCTGCCGCCGGCGGTGCGAGGTTCCGCTCTTCGATGTCGAGCGGCGCCACGGCCTGCGGGCTGATGCCGCGCGCCAGCAGCCGCTGCGTGCCCAGTTCGCGCTGGAAGGCGGCGAGCAGGCGCAGGACGCCCTGCACCACGGCCTGCGCGCGTTCGTGACTGTCGTCGTAGTAGACCTCCACCACGACCGGCGCGCCGCGCGCAAGCTGCGTCTCGAAATCCGCCGGCGGCACGATCACGGCGTTGGCGAGCGACCCCTGCCGCAGCCGCTCGCGCCAGCCCTCCGGGGCGGGCACGACGGTGGCGCCGGCGCGCTGCAGGAAGTTGACGAGCGTGGGCGCCTGCGCGGTCCCCTCGATGACGACCTCGCGCCGCGCCACGCTCTCCTCCACGCCCGCCACCAGCTGCCCGATGAGCGCCAGCACCGCGGGGCCGGCGGCCAGCGCAGTGACCAGCGCGATCAGCCAGGTGCGGCGGTCGCGCACGGCATCGCGCAGCTCCTTGCGAAACACCGTCCACGTGCTCACGGCACCGCCTCCGGGCGCGCGCCGGCCGCATCGCTCGGCGCGAGGGCGAGCGCGACGAATGCATCTTCCAGCGTGGACGCCCGCGCCGCGGCGCGCAGCTCGGCCGCGCTGCCCCGCGCCACCGCGCGGCCGTGGGCGACGATCACGATCTCGTCGCACAGCGCCTCCACCTCCGGCATCACGTGCGTGGAAAACAGGATGCACTTGCCTTCCTCGCGCAGCGCGCGCAGCAGCGCGCGTAGGGCGCGGGTGGCCATCACGTCCAGGCCGTTGGTCGGCTCGTCCAGGATCAGGTGCTGCGGATCGTGGATCAGCGCGCGCGCCAGCGCCACCTTCAGCCGCTCGCCGGTGGAGAAGCCCTCGGTGCGGCGGTCGAGCAACGCGGTCAGCTCCAACTGCTCGGCCAGCCGCCGCAGGCGCGGCTCGTAGCGGCGGCGCGGCAGGCCCCGCAGCTCGGCGTAGTAGGCGATGTTCTCGCGCGCGGTCAGCCGGGCGTACAGCCCGCGCGCCTCCGACAGCACGCCCAGCGCGGCGCGCGCTGCCCGTGGCTCGGCCGCCACGTCCACGCCGCCCACCGCGGCGCGGCCGCCGTCGGCGCGCAGCAGCGTGGCCAGGATGCGCAGCGCGGTCGTCTTGCCGGCGCCGTTCGGCCCGAGCAGGGCGGTGATGCGGCCGTCGGCGGCGGCGAAGGTCAGGCCGTCGAGGGCGGTCACCGGCGTGCGGCGGCCGCCGACGCGGGCGACGAACCGCTTGTGCAGGTCCTGCACCTCGATCATCGGTCGGCCAGCGCCGGCGGCACGAAGAACGGCGGCGCCGGCAGGCGTTGCAGGCAGGCGCCGTCGATGCCGTCGAAGTGGGCCTGGCGGACGAAGCGCGCGATCAGCTCCGGCCCGCAGCCGTGCGCGCTGATGCCGTGCGCCAGATGGGGCGCCACCAGGTGGCGGGCGTTCGCCAGGGCGCGTGCGACCCGCTCGCCATGGCGCGGGGGCGTCACCGGATCGAGCGCCCCGGACAGCAGCAGCACCGGCACCGCGGCGCCCGACAGGGCGTAAAACTCGGGCGGCGCTGGGCCATGCGGCACGCGCGCGCAGGCCGCTTCGTACTGCTGCAGCAAGGTCGTGCCGAAACGCGTGGCGGCGGCGGCGCGGCGCGCGGCCGCGTCGATGCGGGGCAGGTCCTCGGCGCAGATCACTGCGTAGTGCTGCACGATGGCCACGCGCGCGGCTTCGTCGGCAGCGGCCGCCACCGGGAGCGCCAGCAGCGGCGCGAAATCCTGCTGCGCGGCGCGCTCGATGGCGTGCGGCAGCAGCGCCGCCAGCGTCGGCGCGTACAGCGGCACCCGCAGCGCGGCCGCCAGCATGTCGCGCGTCAGGGCGAACGCCTGCGGTTCGCCGGTCAGCGGATGGGCAACGGTGATGGGCAGGGGGGCCTGCGTCAGCCGGCCGAACAGCCCATCGAGGCGCTGCGCGAGCCGCGGATGACGCGCGCGGCAAGCCGTGTCGCGCTCGCAGGCGGCAAGCAGCGCCGACAGGGACGCCTCGGCGTCGACCGCGAAGCTGGCCGGCAGCGCCATGTCGGGCGGCGCCACGCCGTCGAGCACGACGCTGCGCACGCGCTGCGGAAACTGCCGCAGGTACTCGAGCGCGAGCCGCGACCCGTAGGAGGCACCCCAGAGGTTGATCTGCGCCGCGCCAAGCGCCTCGCGCACCGCGTCGAAATCGCGCGCGGCGAGCCAGGTGGCGTAGTGGCGCGTGTCGGCCGGCAGCGCCGCCACGCAGGCACGCAGCGCCTCGAGCTGCCGGCGCGGATCCAGGCTGCTTGCCAACGGTTCCACCTTCGGTTGTGGACAGGTCAGTGGGTGCGAGCCGCCGGTGCCACGCTGGTCGACAAACACCAGGTCGTGGCGCGCGTTCACGCGCGCCAGCACCGGCAGCATCGCGCCCGCGACCTGGCGCGCCGACTGCCCGGGGCCACCGGCCAGCACGAACAGCGGATCGGGTGCCTTGTTCTTGGCGAGCGCCGGCACCACGGCAAACTGGATGCGCAAGCGCCGCCCATCCGGGGCGCGCGGATTTTCGGCCACCTCCACCTGCCCGCAACGCACTTCTTGGGCGATGCGCGGCAGCCGGCAACCCTGCAGATCGGCGGCGGTCGCGCCGAGGCTTGCGCCGAGCAACGCAACGGCGAGCG
>JANWUU010000283.1 GCA_025057735.1 Burkholderiaceae bacterium | reverse complement strand
GGGTCGGTCCGACGCGACCGACGACACACGCATCGGATGAGGAGGTTGTGATGGCCAATCCACTGGTTCCGTTCCGCGACATCGACGAATACTTCGACCGCCTGTTCGACCTGCGCCGCTGGCCGCGCCTGTGGCCGATGGAGCGCGAGTTCAACTGGCAACCCGCCACCGATATCAGCGAGACCGACCACGAGTACGTTTTCAAGGCCGAGCTGCCGGAGGTGAAGAAAGAGGACGTCTCGGTCGAGGTCGAGGGCAACGTGCTCACCATCAAGGGGGAGCGCAAGGCGGAGAAGGAAGAGAAGCACAAGAAAATGCACCGCGTCGAGCGCTTCCACGGCGCGTTCCTGCGCAGCTTCACGCTGCCCGAGAACGTGAATCCGAAAGCGATCACCGCCGAGATGAAAGACGGCGTGCTGACCGTGCATCTGCCGAAGGCGGCGAGCGAGCAGCCCAAGCCGACCCGAATCGAGGTGCGCTGACGGCCGCACCGACGGAGGCCCGCAGCGCCGCGCGTCGGCGCGGCGTGGCCGCCCGCCCCATCCCGGGAAACCTGCACAGTCGCGCGCGATGTGCGCGTGACGGCGGTCTTCATCCGTCTTTCCGAATTGAAGCAAGGCCATACCTTGCGCACTATTTGCCCCGTCGTTACGCGTCGCGAAGGGGAGACGATGAAGCGCAAGGACAGCAGCCGCCGTCTGCGCAGCGCGCTGATCGCCACGATGCTGCTCGCCGCCTGCTCGGGAGAGGAGTCGAGCAGGAACGCGGCCGAGACGCAGCCCGGCAACTCATCTAACGTCTGCACCGGCGCGCCGCCGCTGTATACGGACCGTGTGTGGCCGAGCCTGGACAGCGCATGCGTGGTCTGTCACAGCGCCGGCCGTGTCGCCGGGGGCACACGCCTGGTGTTCACGACCGGGCCCAACTTCCTGCTCGAGAACTACAACCATCTGCGGCAGTTCGTGGCCAACACCGGCGACCTGCTGCTGCAGAAGTCAATCGGCCAGCCGACGCATGCCGGCGGCGCGCCGTTCGGCAACGCCAACTCCCAGCAGTACCGCGACCTGGCGGAGTTGATGCCGGCCCTGCGGCAGCCGTGCACGAACGGCGGCGGGTCCGGCACCCAGGGTTCCAATTTCTGGGCCGGCGTGACGTTCTCGAACGACGCCACCACGCTGGCGCGGGCGGCGATACTCTTCGGCGGCCGCAACCCGACTGCGCAGGAATACGCCGCGGTAGCCAGCGGCGGCACAGCCGCGCTGCGCACGACCATCCGCAGCTACATGCAGGGACCGGCGTTCGAGCGTTTCCTGTACGACGTCGGCGACACGCACTTCCTGACGCCGGGGGTGACGGTGTTCGGCAACAACGTCGGCTACAACGCCGCCGACTTCCCGAGCGCCGCCAACCTGATCAACAACCAGAACGTGCCGGCGGCCGAACGCAACCGCTTCATCGCCTCGGCACGGCGCGAGAACATCGAGCTGATGCGCTACATCGTGCGCAACGAGCGGCCGTGGACGGAGATGGTTACCGCCAACTACACGGTGGTCAACGGCCTGATGGCGCGCTGGCTGAACGCGCAGGTCACGGGCACCTTCACCAATCCCGACGACGACAACGAATGGCTGCCGGCGCAGATCCCGAACCAGCGCCTGGGCGGCATGCGCGAGCACGCCGGCGTGCTGTCCACGCATCCCTGGCTGATGCGCTTCCCGACCACGCCGACCAACCGTAACCGGCACCGCGTCTACATCCTGTTCCAGCAGTTCCTCGCCACCGACGTCAACGCGCTGGCGGTGCGCCCGATCGACGACTCCGGCAACTTCCGCGTGCCGGTGCTGGAGAACCCGAACTGCACCTCCTGCCACGACGTGATCGACCCGATCGCCGCCGGCTTCCAGAACTGGAACGAGAACAACCGCTACCTGCCCTTCCGCACCGCGGCCGGCAAGGACCATGCGCTGCCGCAGAGCTACCGCTCGAACGCCTATCCGCGCAACGCCAACGGGCAGCCGTACTACCAGGACGGCGACAACTGGTTCCGCGACCAGCGCGCCCCGGGCTACGGCAGCACGCCGATGCCGGGCGGCTTCACCGGCAACAACACCGCGCTGCAGTGGCTCGGCCAGCAGGTCGCCGCGGACCCGCGCTTTGCGCTCGGCGCGGTGCACTTCTGGTACGAGGGGGTGTTCGGCCGCAAGCCGCTGAAGCAGCCGATCGACCAGAGCAGCCCGCAGTACGCGGCCAAGCTGGCGGCCTACAACGCCCAGTTGCAGGAGTTCCAGGAGATCGCTGCCCGCTTCCGGGCCAGCGGCTACAACGTCAAGGATCTGCTCGTGGATCTGGTCACCAGCCGCTGGTTCCGCGCCGAACGCGCCACCGGCCTGAACGAGACCCGCGCGGCGGAACTCGCCGACGTCGGCAGCATGAACCTGCTGCTGCCCACGCAGCTGAACCTCAAGCTCACTGCCCTCACCGGGCAGCCGTGGGCGGAATTCAACAACCCGTACGCGGGCCTGGCGCTCAACTACGGCGATTTCGACGGCGTGACCCGCACGACACGCGCCAAGTCCTTCACGATGATGCAGACCACCACCATCGATCGCCTGGTCGCCACCCGCAGCTGCGCGATCACGCAGGCCGACTTCAACCGGCCGCCGGCACAGCGGCTGCTGTTCCCCAACGTGACGCTGAACGACACGCCGGCGACGGCCGCCGGCCGCGAGGCCATCGTCAACAACGTGCGCCATCTGCACCGCTGGCTGTGGAAGGAGGACGCCCCGGCGACCGATCCCGAGGTGCAGCGCACGGTCAAGCTGTTCGAGGACGTGTGGAACGACCGCGCCACCGCGCCGGCGCGCGCCGTCGCCTGCGCCTACAACAACGGCAACGACCCGAACTACACCGGCCGTGCCTGGGCGGCAGTGATTGCCTACATGCTGGGCGACCCGAAGTTCCTCTACGAATGAGCGCGCCAACGGACCGAGGAGCAAACCGATGAATCGCAGAGACTTCCTGAAGGCCGGCGCCACGGGTCTGGTGATCCCCTGGTGGGCCGTGATCCCCGAGGCGCAGGCGCAGCAGGCGGGCCTGTACACGGGCCGCATCCTGGTCAACGTGCACGCCGACGGCGGCCTCGATCAGAGCTCGTGGACGGACCCGCGCGAGACCGACCGCGCGCTGAACAACTACGCCGGCACGCCGGCCAACGTCTCCGGCAACATCCGCTCGGCGCCGATGGGCAACAACCGGGCGTTTTTCGACCGGTACTTCCGGCAGATGCTGGTGATCAACGGCGTGCACAGCGAGACCAACAGCCACGAGGATGGCGCCCGCGCCCACGCGACCGGCCGCCTGGACATGGGGTATCCGAACATCTCGGAGCTGTTCGCCAGCGTGCACGGCCGCGGGCTGCCGATGGCCTGGTTGAACGCCGGCGGCTTCCGTACCTCCGCCGGACTGGCGGCGGCCACGCCGATGCCGAGCCTGGAGGCGCTGCGCGCGCTGGTGACGCCGAACGCGCAGAATGCGACCACCGACTTCATGAAGCAGCAGGACCTGGACCGCACGCTGGCGGCGCGGGCGGAGCGGATGCGGGCGCTGGCGGCGCGCAGCGACACGCTGCCGCGCATGCGGGCTGTAGCGCAGGAGTTCTTGGCAGCCAACGAGTCGCGTGGGCTGCTGGCGCGGGTGGCGCAGTTCCTGCCCGCCACGCTGGATGCGAACTTCCCGGCCGCGCACGTGGGTCTGGTCGCGGCGCAAGCGGGCATCACCTCGACGATCCAGCTTTCGACCGGCGGGTTCGACACGCACGACAACCACGACAACCGCATGGCGACGGCGCTGCCGCGTCTGACCGACCTGATCGACTACATCTGGCAGAAGTCGGCCGAACTGGGCATCGCCAACCGCATCCTGGTGCGCATCTACACCGAGTTCGGCCGCACGCCGCTGAACAGCGGCAACGGCAAGGATCACTGGTCGGTCGGATCGCAGGTGCTGATGGAGGCGCAGCCGGCCTGGGGCAACCGGGTGTTCGGCGCGAGCGGCCCCCGCCACGAGGCGCTGCGCATCAATCCGCAGACCGGCGCCGTGGATCCGGCCAATGGCGTGATCATCCGGCCGCGGCACATCCACGCCGCGCTGCGCACTTACCTTGGGATCAACACCACGGACCCGCGCTTCGACCTGAAGGTGCCGGCCAACGAGAACTTCGCGTTCTTCGACCCGAACGCCCGCACCGGCTACCCGAACCTCTGACCCTCCCGCGCCGGCGCGCCAGGCCGTGACGGCGCAACGGCCGCAATCGGTTTCTTCCCCAAGGTCCGCGCGCGCTCTGACGCGCGTCAAGCGCAGCGGGTGCGCTGCCGCGGACCGCCCGGCGGCCTCCTACACTGGCCGCCGATGGACGACTCCGCACCGGCCCTCGGCTGCGCGCGCGCCTGGCATGCGCTCGCGCCCGACACCGTTCTCGCCGCGCTCGACACGCGCGCCAGTGGGCTGACCGCCGCCGAGGCGGCGCGGCGCCTGGCGCGCGATGGCCGCAACGAGCTGCCACCGCCGCCGCGCCGGCCGGCGTGGCGCCGCTTCCTGGCGCAGTTCGACAACCTGCTGATCTATGTGCTGCTCGCCGCGGCGCTGGT
>JANWUU010000124.1 GCA_025057735.1 Burkholderiaceae bacterium | reverse complement strand
GGCCGATCAGACGCAGCAGCCGGTCGGCCGTGTCGTCGGCGAACGGATCGAGCACGACCGCATCGGCCATCGAGCGTAGCCAGGTCATCTGCCGCTTGGCCAGCCGCCGCGTGGCCGCGATCGCGGCGGCCCGGAATTCCGCCGGCGGCGTACCCTGCGCCAGGTGCTGCCACGCCTGGCGATAGCCAACCGCGCGCATCGACGGCAGGTCGGCCGTCAGGTCGCCGCGTTGCATCAGCGCGCGCACTTCGTCGAGAAAGCCGGCCTTCAGCATGGCGTCGAAGCGCTGCTCGATGCGGCGATGCAGGTGCGCCCGGTCCGCAGGCAGCAGCGCGATCGTAAGGAGCCTCAGCGGCGGTCGTTGCGGATGCTGCTGCAGCCGCGACAGCGCAGCGCCGGTCAGCTCGAACACCTCCAGTGCGCGCTGGATGCGCTGGCTGTCGTTGGGCGACAGCCGTGCCGCGGTGGCCGGATCGACGCGCGCCAGCTCCGCATGCAGCGCCGGCCAGCCCAGCGCACGCGCGCGCGCCTCCAGGCGCGCTCGCACCGCGCGATCGGCGGCCGGCAGCGCCGACAGGCCCTCGCGCAGCGTGCGTGCGTAGAGCATCGTGCCGCCCACCACCAGCGGCAGGCGGCCGCGCGTGCGGATGCCCGCGATCGCGCGCGTGGCGTCGCGCAGGAACTCGGCCGCCGAATACGGCTCGGCCGGGTCGCGCAGGTCAAGCAAATGATGCGGCACCTGCGCGCGCTCGGCCGGCGTCGGCTTGGCGGTGCCGATGTCCATGCCGCGGTAGACCTGCGCGGAATCGATCGACACGATTTCCAGCTCGATCGCGCGCGCCAGCCGTAACGCGAGCGCGCTCTTGCCGCAGGCCGTCGGGCCCAGCAGCAGGACGGCGTCGACCGCATCAGCCGACATGGCCGTGTCGCCGCACCAGCAGCCAGGCGACCGCCAGCGAGGCGACGCCGGCCGCGCCGATGATGCTCACCATCGGATAGACGGTGCCGTTCCAGGTCACGCCGATCAGCAGCCCCACGCCGGCGGCCACCATCTGGATGATGAAGCCCATCCAGGCGGCGGCCGTGCCGGCCGTGCGCGGAAACTTCGCCACCGCGCCCGCCTGCGCCACGGGCTGCACGATGCCGTGCGCGACCACGTAGAAGAACTGCGGCACACAGATGGCGAGCGGATGAAAAACGCGCGCCGCCGCCAGCGCGACGATCGACACGCCGGCCGTCGCCTGCAGGATCGCCCCCACCTGAAGCGTTGCCGCCAGCGATAGCCGCGTCATCAACCGGCGGCAGACGAGCGTTCCCAGCAGGTAGCCGGAGACGGTGGCGGCGAACGCCAGCCCGTAGACGGTTGGCGTCAGGCCGAGCACCCGGATCAGCACGAACGAGGAACCGGCCAGGAAGGCGAACAGGCCGCCGTAGCTCATCGTGTTGGCAAGCGTGTAAGCGTGGAAGGTGGGCGAGCGCAGCACCTCACGCCAGGCCGCGGTGAGCACGCGCGGGGCGAGCGCGCGCGGGTCGCGCTGCCGGTGGGTTTCCTGCAGGCGCAACGCCAGCACGCCGGTGAGCGCCAGCGAGAACAGCGCCAACGCCGCGAATGCGGCGCGCCAGCCAAAGGCCGCCTGCAACTGGCTGCCGGCGATCGGTCCAAACAGCGGCGCCAGGCCCATGATCGTGCCGGCCGCGGCCAGCAGGCGGGCACCGGCGGCCGGCTCGTACAGATCGCGCACGACCGCACGCACCGCCACCACGCAGGCGCAGGCGCCGATCGCCTGCAGCAGTCGGCCGGCGATCAGCACCTCGATGGTCGGCGCCAGCATGCACAGGGCACTGGCGGCGGCGTGGATCGCCACGCCGCCGACGATCACCGGATAACGCCCATAGCGGTCCGACAGCGGTCCGGCGATCAATTGCGCCACCGCGAAAGCCGCGATGAACACCGACAGCGTCCACTGCACGGTGGCCACGCTGGCGTCGAAGTGCGCCGCGATCGCCGGCAGGGTGGGCAGATACAGGTCGGTGGACAGCGGCTGCAGCGCCAGCAGCGCCGCCGTCAGCCATAGCGCGGCGGTATGCGTGAGCGCGGGACGCGCGTCGGCGGTCGCCCCGCTCATCACCGGCCCCGCAGGAAGAGCCGGTCTAGATCGGCGATCGATAACTGCACCCAGGTCGGGCGGCCGTGGTTGCATTGGTCGGCGCGCTCGGTGGCTTCCATCTCGCGCAGCAGCGCGTTCATCTCCTCGAGCGTCAGGCGCCGGTGGGCGCGCACGGCCGCATGGCAGGCGAGCGTGGCGAGCAGTTCGTTGACGTGCTCGGTCAGCACGCGCGCGCCGCCGTAGTCGCGCAGGTCGCGCAGCACCGCCCGCGCGAGCGCGGCCCCGTCAGCCCCGGCCAGCAGGGCGGGCACGGCGCGCAGCACGAGCTGGGTGGGCGAGGCCGCCCCGAGGTCCAGCCCGATGGCGGTCAGCGTCTGCGCATGCTCCTCGGCGGTGGCGATGTCGAGCGCATCGGCCGCGAACACCTGCGGAATGAGCAGGCGCTGCTGCGGCACCTGGCGCGCCTGCAGTTGGCGTTTCAGCTTTTCGTAGACGATCCGTTCGTGCGCAGCGTGCATGTCCACGATCACCAGCCCGTGCCGGTTCTGCGCCAGCACGTAGATGCCGGCCAGTTGCGCCAGCGCCACCCCGAGCGGATGCGCCTCTTCGCCCGTGTCCGCGCCGCCGTCGGCCGTCGCCGGCGAAACCGCCGCGGTCGCGGGTGCGAGCATCGCCAGATAGGAGGCGACCGGCTGCGCCACCGCCAGCGTCGCCTGCGCGCTGGCCGGCGTGCGGATCGCGCCGCCGGACGGCGCACCCTGCGCGGGTGCCGCGCCGCGCGCCGCCGGCGCGAGCGCCTCCTGCACGGCATGCAGTACGAATTGGTGCACGGACTGCGCATCGCGGAAGCGCACCTCGCTCTTCGTCGGGTGCACATTCACGTCCACCCGGGCCGGATCGATCTGCAGGTACAGCGCATACATCGGCTGCGCCTGTCCGTGCAGCACGTCGGCATAGGCCGCGCGCACCGCGTGCGACAGCACCTTGTCGCGCACCCAGCGGCCGTTGACGAAAAAATATTGCGCATCGGCACGCGCGCGCGCCGCCGTCGGCAAGCCCACCCAGCCGGTGAGCGTGAGCGGACCGGCGCGGCCGTCCACGGCCCGATGCGCGGCCGCGAATTCCTCCGGCATGAGCTTCAGCGCCCGCGCCGCCAGGGGCGCGGCCGGCAGGGCGAGCAGCGCGCGTCCCTCGTGCCAGACATTGAACTCCACCTGCGGGTGCGCTGCGGCGATCCGCTCGACCTGCGTCACGCAGTGCGCGAGCTCAGTGTT
>JANWUU010000272.1 GCA_025057735.1 Burkholderiaceae bacterium | reverse complement strand
GCGCCGCGAGTTGCCTTCGAAATCGCCGACGGTGCAGTTGATCTGCGCGACCGCGACCCTGACGTGCGAACCCATCGACCGTGCTTTCTTCGCCCGCGAAAAATTATCGCACGCAGGTGACCGACGACCTGGCGGCGGTCGCGCCGCAGGCCTGGGATGCGCTGGTGCAGGCAAGCGACGGCAACCTGTTCGTGCGCCATGCCTTCCTTGATGCACTGAGCGCCAGCGGCTGTGCCACGGCCGCCACCGGCTGGCGGCCCGCCTATCTGACGCTGTGGGACGAGGACGGACTGGCGGCGGCGGCACCGCTGTACTGCAAGGTGCATTCCTTCGGCGAATACGTCTTCGACTGGAGCTGGGCGGAGGCGTATCGGCGCGCGGGTCTCGCCTACTACCCGAAAGGCCTGGTCGCTGTGCCCTTCACCCCGGTGGCCGGCGCGCGCCTGCTGGCGCGCGACGAGGATGCGCGGGCCGCGCTCGCCGCGGCGCTGCTGGCGCACGCGCATGCGCAAGGGTGGCCGTCGCTGCACGTGCTGTTCGCGCCGCCGTCGGAGGTCGCGCATCTGGTCCGCCACGGCATGCTCGCGCGCCGCGGCCTGCAATTTCATTGGCACAACCGCGGCTACCGCGATTTCGAGGACTTCCTGGCCGCGCTCGCGCAGCCCAAGCGCAAGAAGATCCGCGCCGAGCGACGCAAGGTTGCGCAGGCCAGCGTGACGCTGCAGCGGCGTACCGGTTCCGACATCACGGAGGCGGACTGGGCGTTTTTTTACCGCTGCTATTGCGCCACCTATGCCGCGCACGGCGCCCGCCCGTACCTGAATCTGGACTTCTTCCTGCGCCTGGCGCAGACGCTGCCGCAGCACCTGCTCCTGGTGCTGGCGCACCGCGGGCGCGCGCCGATCGCGGCCGCCTTCGGTGTCATCGACGGTGCCCGCCTGTACGGCCGCTACTGGGGTGCGCTGCAGGACGTCTCCTGCCTGCACTTCGAGTGCTGCTACTACCAGATGATCGAGTTCGCGATCGAGCGTGCACTGGCGGTCTTCGAGGGCGGTGCGCAGGGCACGCACAAGCTGGCGCGCGGGCTCGATCCGGTCGTTACGCACTCCGCGCACTGGTTGGCCGATGCGCGCATGCACGCGGCGGTGGCGCGCTTCCTCGCGCAGGAGCAGGACGCGGTGGCCGAGGCGATCGACGAACTGAACGAGCACCGGGCGTTTCGCCCGCGCGCGGATGCGCCGTGATCAGAAGGCCGGCTTCGGGCTGGCGCGCTGGTATGCCTGCACCGCGGCGAGGATCTCGCGTCGCGCCTCCTCGGGCCCGCCCCAGCCGAGCACCCTGACCCACTTGCCGCCCTCCAGGTCCTTGTAGTGCTCGAAGAAATGCTGGATCTGCGCCAGCCGCTCCGGCGCGATGTCCTCCGGGCGCCGCCAGTGCTTGTACCAAGGCAGGCACTGGTCGATCGGCACCGCGAGCAGCTTGGAATCGCCGCCGGCTTCGTCCTCCATTTTCAGCACGCCGAGCGGCCGGCAGCGCACCACCACGCCCGGCTGCAGTGGGAACGGCGTGATCACCAGCACGTCCACCGGGTCGCCGTCATCGGCGATCGTGTGCGGGATGTAGCCGTAGTTGCACGGGTAGTGCATCGCGGTGCCGATGAAGCGGTCGACGAACAGCGCGCCGCTTTCCTTGTCGACCTCGTATTTGATCGGATCCGCGTGGGCGGGAATCTCGATGACGACGTTGAAATCGTCCGGCACGTTGCGGCCCGCCGGCACACGCTCCAGACCCATCGCCCCTCCTGATCGACCCGCTGGCCGGCATTGTAGCGAGCGGGTCCGCGCGCCACGATAATGGCGCGCCGCGCGCCGCGGCGCGCAAGCAACCCGGGACACGACATGCAGACCCAATGGCACGCCGCCGATGGCGCGCATCAGTTCATCGGCAACCGCTGGGTGGAAAGCGCCGGCGGCGCCTCGCTGCCGGCGATCGATCCTTCCGACGGCACGCCGTTCGCACGCATCGCACGCGGCAATGCAAGCGACGTCGACCGCGCCGTGCGCGCCGCGCGCGCGGCCTTCGGCGACGACGGCGGTGGACCGTGGGGGCGGCTGGCCGCCGCCGAACGCGGGCGCCTGCTGGCGCGGCTGTCGGTGCGCGTCGGCGAGTGCGCCGAGGAGCTGGCGCGGCTGGAATCGCGCACCACCGGCAAGCCGCTTCGGCAGGGCCGCGCGGACGTGCTGGCGCTGGCGCGCTACCTGGAGTACTACGCCGGGGCCGCGGACAAGCTGCACGGCGAGACGATCCCGTATCAGCCGGGCTTCACGGTGCTGGCGCTGCGCGAGCCGCACGGCGTGACCGGCCACATCATCCCGTGGAACTATCCGCTGCAGATCTTCGGCCGCAGCGTGGGGGCGGCGCTCGCCGCCGGCAACGCGTGCGTCGTCAAGCCGGCCGAGGATGCCTGCCTGTCGGTGCTGCGCGTGGCGGAGCTCGCGGCCGAAAGCGGTCTGCCCGAGGGTGCGCTGAATGTCGTGACCGGACTGGGCAGCGAGGCCGGCGCCGCCCTGGCCGCGCACCCGGGCGTCGATCACCTGTCCTTCACCGGATCGCCGCAGACCGGCACCCGGGTCGCACAGGCCGCCGCCGCGCATCACTGCCCGGTGACGCTGGAGCTGGGCGGCAAGTCGCCGCAGATCGTCTTCGCGGATGCGGATCTGGAGGCGGCGGTGCCGGTGCTGGTCAATGCCATCGTGCAGAACGCTGGCCAGACCTGCTCGGCGGGCAGCCGGCTGCTGGTCGAGCGGCCCGTCTACGAGGAGGTGCTGGCGCGCCTCGGTGAGGCGTTCGCGCGGCTGCGTGCCGGGCCGGCGCTGGCCGATTTAGACCTCGGGCCGCTGATCCGTCACGGCCAGTTGCAGCGCGTGTGGGACTTCCTGTCGCAGGCGCAGGCCGACGGCATTCCGGTGGCCGCGCAGGGCCAGGTGGCCGACGACGCACCGCAGTCGGGCTTCTATCAGGCACCGGTGCTGCTGCGCGACGTGCCGCCGGCGCACCGCATCGCGCAGGAGGAGATCTTCGGTCCGGTGCTGGCGGCGTCGCCGTTTGCCACCGAGGAGGAAGCCGTCGCACTCGCCAATGGCACGCGCTACGGGCTGGTGGCGGGCGTGTGGACGCGCGACGGCGCACGCCAGCTGCGCCTGGCGCGCCGCCTGGCCTGCGGCCAGGTGTTCGTCAACCACTATGGCGCCGGCGGCGGCATCGAGCTGCCCTTCGGCGGCGTGAAGGCGAGCGGCTACGGCCGCGAGAAAGGCTTCGAGGGTCTGCTGTCCTTCACGCGCGTGAAGACGATCGCGATCCGCCACGGCTGAGGTCCGATGAAGCTCAAGGAACTGCGGCTCGACGTGGAGGCGCTCGCCAGCGAGGCGCTCTTCGGCCACGGCTTCCTGCACTACGGATACTGGGAAAACGGCGAGGCCGACGAGCTGAGCCTGGCACGGCTCGGGCAGGCGCAGCAGGCGTACTTCGACGTGGTGGCAAGCCGCATCCCAGCCGGCACGCGCAGGATCCTCGACGTCGGCAGCGGCACCGGCGCCAATGCGCTGGCGCTGACCCGGCTCGGCTACCAGGTCGAGTGCGTCTGCCCGTCGCCGCGTCTGAACGAGTTCGCGCGCCGCAAGCTGCCGCCGACGGTGCCGATCCACGAGGCGCGTTTCGAGGATCTCGCGCTCACCGGACCCTTCGACCTGGTGTTGTTCCTCGAAAGCTTCCACTACCTGGAGGCCGCCACGGCCCTGGCGCGCGCGGCGGCACTCGCGCCGGCGGCGCTCGTGTTCGACTACTTCCCCCGCCGCGACGCCGGCGGTTCGCGCAAGGTCTCGCACGCGCGCTTCGTCGCCCTGGCGCAGCAGGCCGGCTTCCGCCTCGAGGAGGACCGCGACTGCACGCGCGAGATCACGCCGACGTTTCTCGTGCTCGATACGCTGCGCAACGAACGCCTGCGCCCGTTCGTGACACGCACGGTGCAGGACCTGCGGCGCACGCGCCCGCTGCTGTCGCTGCTGCTTGCCTGGCCGCTGGCGCGCGCGCTGGCCGCCGCCACGCGCGACAGCCGCAAGCACCAGACCTTCCCGGCCGAGTTCGAATACCGCTTAATCCGCCTGGCGCGCCGCTGACCGGCGCGGCGGCAGGCGCAGCGCCAGGCGCGTGACTTCGCCGCCGGCGGCTGCGCGCACCGTCAGCAGCAAATCGCCGAGACGCACGCGGTCGCCGGCGGCGGGGCGCCGGTGCAAGCGCGCGCGCACGAAGCTGCCGAGGGTCGTGTCGGCCGGCACGCCGGGCGGCAAGGTGCAGCCGTAGTAATCGCGCAGGTCCGCAAGCGTCGCCTGCGCGGAGAGCAGCAGTTCGCCGGCGGCCGGCGCCGCGGCGAACAGCGCTTCCAGGTCGGCCACCGCGGCCGGCGGCGCCGCAAGCGCCACCAGATCGCCGGCCCGCAGCGGTCCCTCGGCGATCGGCTGGCCGTCGCGCAGCACCTCCACGATCGTCACCTGCGGCGGCCAGTCGATCTGCGCCGGGCTGCAATCCGCCACCGGCGCACCGGGCAGCACGCGCAACTGGATCAAGTCGCGCGGCGCCGCCGTGTCGAACAGGCGTGCGGCGGCGAGCACCGGCGAGACGGCCGGCGCGACGACCCCCGCCCAACGGGCAGCAGCGCGCAGGCTCGCGCCCTGGGCGAACAGCGACAACAGCACGCAGAAAAAAGCGACATGAAACAGGGTGGCTGCGTGCGGCACGCCGGCGAGCAGCGGAAACAGCGCCAGCACGATCGGCACCGCGCCGCGCAGTCCG
>JANWUU010000237.1 GCA_025057735.1 Burkholderiaceae bacterium | reverse complement strand
TTCGTCAAGGAGTTCCGCGAGTTCGCGGTCAAGGGCAACGTCGTCGATCTGGCGGTCGGGGTGATCATCGGCGCCGCCTTCGGCAAGATCGTCGATTCGGTCGTCAAGGACCTGATCCTGCCAGTGGTTGGCCGCGTGGTCGGCGGCCTCGATTTCTCCAACTACTTCATCGCGCTGGCCGACCCTCCCAAAGGCTACAGCGGGCCGATGACCTATGAGGCGCTCACCAAGGCGGGGGTGCCGCTGTTCGCCTACGGCAACTTCATCACCGTGGCGCTGAACTTCCTGATCCTCGCCTTCATCATCTTCTGGATGGTGAAGGCGATCAACCGCCTGAGGCGAGAGACGCCGCCCGCGGCGGCACTGCCGGAGGAGGTCGTCCTGCTGCGCGAGATCCGCGACGCGCTGAAGTCGCGCTAGCGGTACGCCGCTGCCGGCGGCGCGACTACAATCGCGGCCGTTCGTCTGCTTCGAACCACCCGCAATGCTGCGTCGTCTGTGGCTGCTGTTCGCGCAGGCCACGACGATCGGCCTCGCCATTCTGTTTATCGTCTCCACGCTGCGCCCGGAATGGCTGCGGCGCGCACCGGCCGTGGTCTCCACCCCGGTGGCCGACCGTGTGGCCATCCAGCAAGTGGCGTTGCCCGAGGCGGGGCAACGCACCGCCGCCGTGCAGTCGTATGCGGAGGCCGCCCAGCGCGCGCTGCCCGCGGTGGTGAGCGTGTACACGACGAAGGAGCTGCGCCGCGGCGCCGGCGAGGATCCGCTGTTCGAGCGCTTCTTCGGCAACCGCGGGCCGGAGCGGATGTTCAACCTCGGCTCCGGCGTGATCGCCACCGCCGACGGTTACGTGCTCACCAATTATCACGTGATCGAGGCCGCCGACCAGATCTCGGTGAAGCTCGCCGACGGGCGCGAGGTCGAAGCGCAGGCGGTGGGCGCGGACCCGGAGACCGATCTGGCGGTGCTGAAGCTGCCGCTGAAGGACCTGCCGGCGATCACGTTCGGGCGCGCCGAGACGCTGAAGGTCGGCGACGTGGTGCTGGCGATCGGCAATCCGTTCGACGTCGGCCAGACCGTGACGATGGGCATCGTCTCGGCGCTCGGCCGCAACGATCTGGGCATCAACCGCTACGAGAACTTCATCCAGACCGATGCCGCCATCAACCAGGGCAACTCCGGCGGCGCGCTGGTGGACACCAACGGCCTGCTGGTCGGCATCAACAGCGCGATCTACTCGCGCACCGGGGGCTCGATCGGCATCGGCTTCGCGATCCCGGTGTCGATCGTCACGCAGGTCATGGAGCAGTTGATCCGCACCGGCAAAGTGACGCGTGGCTATTTCGGCATCGAGCCCGGCGACATCACGCCCGAGCTGGCGGAGCTGCTGAAACTGCCGCCGCAGGCCAAGGGGGTGGTCGTGCGGGGCGTGCAGCGCAACGCCCCGGCCGGTGCCGCCGGCATCGAACCGATGGACGTGATCGTCGCGATCAACGGCCAGGCGGTCGTCAATACCCCGGGGCTGCTGGCGCAAATCGCCCAGCTCGCGCCGGGCAGTACCGCGCGCGTGAGGCTGCTGCGCAAGGGGGTGGAAACCGAGCTGGAGGTCCTGGTCGGCGAGCGTCCGCCGCCGCGCACCGGACGCTAGACGCGCTGAGTCGGCCTCAGTCGGCCTCCAGCTTGCGACCGAGCTCGCGCGCCTTGAGCGCCGCCGCGCGATCGCCGCGCGCGGCCGCCTGCCCGTACCAGTAGCGCGCCCGCGCCAGGTCGCGCGCGACACCGTCGCCGTTCTCGTACAGGCTGGCGAGGATGTAACTGGCCGCCTCGTCGCCTTGCTCGGCGGCGCGCTCGTACCAGTAGGCCGCCTGCGCCGCATCGCGCGCCACGCCGCGGCCGAGGAAGTACTGGGTGGCGAGGCTCACCTGCGCTTCGCGCCAGCCCTGTTCGGCCGCCCGCCGGTACCACAGCGTCGCCTCCGTCAGCGAACGTGCGCCGTGGGTGCCGCGCTCCAGAAGCACCGCCAGCGCATATTGCGCGCGTGCCAGCCCGCCCTCGGCCGCGCGCCGCAGCCAGCGCATGCCTTCGGCCGGCTCGCGCGGCCCTCCTTCGCCCTCGATCAGCATCACGGCCAGGTTGAACTGCGCGAGCGGCACGTCGCGCTCGGCCGCCCGCAGGTAGGCCGCCCGCGCGGCGGCAGGGTCGCCGGCGCGGTACGCCGCCCAGCCGCGCGCCAGTTCCGGATCCTCGGCCGCACGCAGCGGCGAGCCGAGCGCCAACGCGCAGGCGAGCAACAGGCGGGCGGTAGCTGGCATGCGCGAAAGCTCGCGCCGGCGCGCTAGGCGGCGGCTTTCTCCTCGGAGGCCTTCGGACCGCCGACGAAGCGCGCCAGCTGGATGCCGAGTTCGTACAGCAGGCACAGCGGGATCGCCAGCAGCAACTGCGACAGCACGTCCGGCGGCGTGAAAATGGCGGCGATCACGAAGGCACCGACAATCACGTACGGCCGGGCCTTTTTGAGCTTCTCCACGTCGGCGATGCCGAAGCGCGCCAGCAGCACCACCGCGATCGGCACCTCGAAGGTCAGGCCGAAGGCGAGGAAGGTCCCGAGCACGAAGGAAAAATACGCCTCGATGTCCGGCGCCACCTGTACGGAGCTGGGCGCGAAGCCGGCGATAAAGCGGAACACCAGGCCGAAGACCACGAAGTAGCAGTACGCCATGCCGAGGAAGAACATCAGCACGCTGGAGACGATGATCGGCGCCGCCAGCCGCTTCTCGTGCCGGTACAAACCGGGGGCGACGAAGGCCCAGGCCTGCCACAACACGTACGGCAGCGCGATCAGCAGGGCGACGAACAGCGTGACTTTCAGCGGCACCATGAACGGGGTCACCACGCCCGTGGCGAGCAACTTGGTGCCGGCCGGCAGGGCCACCATGAGCGGCCGCGACAGCAGATCGAAGATCTCCTTCATGAACGGCGACAGCGCGACGAACACGATCAGCACCGAGGCCGCCGCCCGCACCAGACGCTGGCGCAGTTCGATCAGGTGCGACAGGAAGCCTTGCTCCTCGCCGCCCAGTTCCTCTTCCGCTGGCGGATTCGGCACGCTCATCGGCGGATCCGGGGACGGTTGATGCGCGCGCGCGGCGCGTACTTGCGGCGCGTGGCGGCATAGGCGTCGGGCAACGCCAGCTGGCGCTTCAGGCGCGCCACTTCCTCGGCCAGTTCGTCGACTGAGGGGCCGAGTTTGTAGCGGCGCGGAAACGCGCGGCTGCCCCAAGCGTCGCCCGCGCCCTCGAAGGCATAGTCGGTCGCCGGCGCGGAGGACGCGCCGGTTTCGCCAGCGGGCGCGGACAGCGGCGCGGACAGATCGCTTGCGGTCCGTTGCAGCTCGCCCTGCAGTTCCTGCACCGAGGACTGTAGCGACTGCGCTGCCGCGCGCGCCTCCTCCTTGAGCCGCTTCAACTCCGCGAGTTCCATCTCGCGGTTGATGTCGGCCTTGACCTGATTGACGTAGCGCTGTGCCTTGCCGAGCCACTCGCCCACGGTGCGCGCCACGCGCGGCAACCGTTCCGGGCCGAGCACGACCAGCGCCACGACGCCGATCAAGCCCAGCTCACCGAGGCTGAAATCGAACATCGCTGCTCAGCGATGACGGCGAGCCGCCCGCCGTCGCGGGCGCACCGCCGCACGGGGTCAGGATTTTTCCTTGGCCTGCACGTCGATCGTGCCGCCGGCGATGGCCTTGCCGTCTTCGACCTTCTTGGTCGCATCGGCCGAATCGCCCCCCTCTTTCATTCCTTCCTTGAAGCCCTTGATCGCCGCCCCCAGGTCCTTGCCGAGGTTCTTCAGCTTGGAGGTACCGAAGACCAGGATGATGACGAGCAGGACGATCAGCCAGTGCCAGATCGATAGCGAACCCATGATGGACTCCTAGCGCCGCGCTCGCTGCCGAGCGCGGCCAACAGCGCTACAGACGTTTCCACGGACGCGGTCCCCCCAGCACGTGCAGATGCAGGTGGTAGACCTCTTGCCCGCCGTCCGGGCCGTTATTGGCGACGACACGAAACCCGTTCGTGGCGCCCTGTTCTCGTGCAAGCCGCGGTGCGAGAAGCAGCATTTTACCCAACAGTCGCTCGTGCTCCGGACGCGCATCCGCCAGGGTGGCGAAGTGCTCCTTCGGCACCATCAGCAGGTGCACCGGCGCGGCCGGGTTGATGTCGTGGAAGACGATCAGTTCCTCGTCCTCGTAGGCCTTCTGGCTCGGGACCTCGCCGCGCACGATGCGGCAGAAGATGCAGTGAGCGTCGGTCATGGGCTCGGTCCTCATGATGGATGGCATCGCGATGATCGGTCCTGGTCACGGTAGGCGGGACGGGGCGGGCCTGTGCGGTCACCCGCCGTCGCGCAGCTTGCGCAACGCCTTTTCTTCGATGCCCGAGGTGCCGGCGCGCCGCTTGAGCTCGGCCAGCACCTGCTCCGGGCGCAGCCCGTAGCGCGCCAGCGTGACCAGGCAATGAAACCACAGGTCTGCGCATTCGGCCACCAGGCGCTCGCCGCCGCCGGCCTTCGCGGCCAGCACCGCCTCGGTGGCCTCCTCGCCGATCTTCTTCAGCAGCGCGTCCTCGGGACCGGCCAGCAGCCGCGCCACGTACGAGGTCTGCGGGTCGCCGCCGCGGCGCGACTCGATGACGTCGGCTAAGCCCGCCAAGATGGCATCGTCGGCACTCATTTGCGGTAGATCACCTCCGGGTCCTGCAGGACCGGCTCCACCACCTGCCAGGCGCCCGCCTGCAGCCGGCGGTAAAAGCAGCTCGCCCGCCCAGTATGGCAGGCGATGCCGCCTTGCTGCTCGACGACGTACAGCACGACGTCGCCGTCGCAGTCCAGGCGCAGCTCGCGGACCTGCTGGTGCAGTCCGGATTCCTCGCCCTTGCGCCACAGGCGGCCGCGCGAACGCGACCAGTACACGGCCCGCCCGCTCGCGGCGGTTTCGGCCAGTGCCTCGCGGTTCGCCCAGGCGACCATCAGCACGCGCCCGCTCGCCGCGTCCTGTGCGATCACCGGCACGAGCCCACGCTCGTCGAAGACCACCGCGTCGAGCCAGCTCATCCGTCCATCCGCACGCAGATGCCCTGTGCCGCCAGAAAGCGTTTGGCCTGCGCGATCGTGTAGTCACCGAAGTGGAAGATGGAGGCCGCCAGCACCGCGTCCGCGCCCCCCTGCGCGACGCCGTCGGCCAGGTGCTGCAGATTGCCCACTCCGCCGGAGGCGATCACCGGCACCGGCACCGCCTCGGCCACTGCGCGCGTCAGCGCCAGGTCGAAGCCCAGCCGCGTGCCGTCGCGGTCCATGCTGGTGAGCAGGATCTCGCCGGCGCCTAGTTCGACGACGCGCCGCGCCCAGTGGACCGCGTCCAGGCCGGTCGGCCGACGGCCACCGTGCGTGTAGACCTCCCAGCCGGCGGCCGGATCGTGCGGATCGCGCCGGCGCGCATCGATCGCCACCACGATGCACTGGGCGCCGAAGCGGGCGCTCGCGGCAGCCACCAGGTCCGGGTCCTGTACCGCCGCCGTGTTGATGGACACCTTGTCGGCGCCGGCATTCAGCAGCCGGCGCACGTCCTCCACCCGCCGCACGCCGCCGCCGACCGTCAGCGGGATGAACACCTGCTCGGCCACCGCCTCGATGACGTGCAGGATGATGTCGCGCTGGTCCGCGCTGGCGGTGATATCCAGGAACGCCAGCTCGTCGGCGCCCTCGGCATCGTAGCGGCGCGCGATCGCCACCGGATCGCCCGCATCGCGCAAGCCGACGAAATTCACGCCCTTGACCACGCGGCCGGCGGTCACGTCCAGGCAGGGAATAATGCGTTTGGCCAACATGGAGCGGCGACGACGTGCGCGCCAAGCATAGCCCCTCGGCGGCGGCCGGACCGCCTGCCGCCGCGCCGCGACGGCAGCGCCTGCGCTGGCGCGTGGCGATTCTCGCGCTGCTGCCGCTTGCGGCGCCGCTCTTCCTCGCCCTTGCGCTGGCGTGGCTGGATGTCGCGCCGCGGCTGCTCGGGGCGCATCTGGCGCGGCGCGCCGACGGCCACGCGCCGTGGATCGAGGCGATCGGCCGGCAGGCCCACGCGCTGTTGCAGTGGCTCGACCGCGGCGCGCTGCTGCCGCAGCCCAAGCTGCCGGCGTGGGCCGGCGCGCGGGCAGGAGAGGCGGCGGCGACGTCGGGCGGACGCCAGGTGCCGGTGGCGTCCGAGCGCGAACTCGTGGCCGCGCTGGCGGCGGCGCGGCCGGGGGACGTGATCACGATCGGGCCCGGAACGTACCGTTTCAGCGGCCTGGCGCTGGAGGCCGCGCGCGCGGGCACTGCGGAGGCGCCGATCGTGGTGCGCGCCGAGCGGCTGGGCGCCGTGCGCCTCGAATTCGCGCTGCTGGAGGGGTTCCGCGTCAGCGCGCCCTACTGGCGCTTCGAGAACCTGCAGATCCGCGGCGTGTGCACCGCGCACGACGACTGCGAGCATGCCTTCCACGTGGTCGGCGCCGCCCATCACGTGGCGATCCGCCACAACGAGGTGCAGGACTTCAACGCCCATATCAAGATCAACGGCGACGCTGCCCGCTACCCGGATCACGGCCGCATCGAGCGCAATACGCTGTCGAACACGCGGCCCCGCCGCACCGTGCGTCCCGTGACCGCGATCGACCTGGTGGCAGCAAGCGGCTGGACGATCGAAGACAACCTGATCGCCGATTTCGTGCGAGTCGGCGCGGCGACCTCCTACGGGGCGTTCGCCAAGGGCGGCGGCAGCGGCAACCGTTTCCTGCGCAACGTCGTGCTGTGCGAATGGCGCCTGCGTGGCGCACCGGGCAGCCGGGTCGGACTTTCCTTCGGCGGCGGTGGCAGCGGCGCGCAGAGCTGTCGCGGCGGCCGCTGCATCGTGGAGCACGATGCCGGGCTGATGGAGGCGAATTTAATCGCGTCCTGCTCGGACGAGGGCATATACGTTAACCGCGCCGCCCGCACGCGGCTGGTGCACAACACCGTGCTCGACACCGCCGGCGTATACGTGCGCTATGCCGAAAGCTCGGCGGAGGCGATCGGCAATCTGGTCGATGGGCCGCTGCGAGCCCGTGACGGCGCGCGGCTGCACCAGCGCGACAACGTGACGAGCGCGACGCTGTGGCCGTATCTTGGCCGGCATCCGGTTCGCGCACGGTTCGTCGACGTGGAATCCCTGCACCTGCGTTTCCGTGAGCCGCCGCCGCGGCGGGCGACCGACGTGGCGGTGGCCGATCTGTGCGGCGGGCCGCGCCTGCACGCGGCTTATGTCGGCGCCTTCGACGACTTCACCGCCTGCCTGGGCGCGACCGCGCGTCAGGGATGCTCTGAATAACCGACCGCGCGCGCCGAGCGTGGCGTCGCGCGCTCGCGCCTCCTTACCTACTTGAGCTGTCTCGTCGCCCGCGGCGCGGCTTCTTGCCGCGTCCGCGCTGCGCGCGCGGCGTCTTCGGCGGTTCGCAGGTGCGCGGTGCGGTACTCGCTGCGCGGCCGGTTGCCGGCGGCGGTCCCGCCGCGGGCGACGGCGCCGCAGCTCAGTGCGCGGCGAGCGCGTCGGCGCGCGCCTGCGCGGCCCTGAAGTCGAGCGTGCCCTCGTAGAGCGCGCGGCCCAGCACCACCGCCTCGATGCCCTCGTCCTGCACCGCGCACAGCTTCTCGATGTCCGCCAGATCCGCCACGCCGCCGCTCGCGATGACAGGGATCTTCACGTGCCGCGCCAGCGCCACCGTCGCCTCGATGTTCACGCCCGTCAGCATGCCGTCGCGTCCGATGTCGGTGTACAGGATCGCGTCCACCCCGTAGTCCTCGAACTTCTTGGCCAGATCGATGACGTCGTGCCCGGTCAGCTTGCTCCAGCCGTCGGTGGCGACCCTGCCGCCCTTGGCGTCCAGCGCCACGATCACGTGACCGCCGAAGGCGCTGCAGGCGTCCTGCAGGAAGCCCGGGTTTTTCACCGCCGCCGTGCCGATCACGACATAGGCCACGCCGTCGTCGATGTAACGCTCGATCGTGTCCAGATCGCGCAGCCCGCCGCCCAACTGCACCGGCACGTCGGCGCCGACCGCCTGGACGATCTTGCGGATCACGCCCTCGTTGACCGGCTTGCCGGAGCGCGCGCCGTTCAAATCGACCACGTGCAGACGGCGTGCGCCCTGCGCCACCCAGTGGCGCGCCATCGCCACCGGATCCTCGGAGAACACGGTCTCCTGGGTGAGGTCGCCCTGACGCAGCCGCACGCAGCGGCCGTCTTTTAAGTCAATCGCGGGGATCAGCAGCATCGACGGAAGTCGGAGCGGATCGTGATTTTTCGCAGCGAAGATGACGGGAAGCCCGGTGCGCGGGCCCTGAACTCAGGGACGCCAGCGCGTGAAGTTTTCGTAGATCCGCAGACCGAGGGCGGCGCTTTTTTCCGGGTGAAACTGGGTGGCAAAAATGTTATCCCGCGCGATAGCACAGGTAAAGACGCCGCCGTAATCGCTCTGCCCGCAGATGAGCGACGCGTCGGCGGGTACGACGTGGTAGCTGTGCACGAAATAGAACCAGCCGTCGTCGGGTATGCCCGCCCAGAGCGCATGCGTCCGCGTCTGCCGCACGCGGTTCCAACCCATATGGGGTACTTTCAGCGGGGGAGACGGCGACCGTTCGCCGCCGCCCGGACGGAAACGCACCACCCGCCCCGGAAAGACGCCCAGTCCTGCCGTGGCGCGCTCGGGCGGCCGCGCCTCCTCGGAGCTTTCGAACAGCATCTGCTCGCCGATGCACACCGCCAGCAGCGGCTTGCTGCGCACCGCCTGCAGCACCGCCTCCAGCAACCCCGCCTCGCGCAGGTTGCGCATGCAGTCCGGCATCGCCCCCTGGCCCGGCAGCACGACGCGGTCCGCTGCGGCGATCTCGTGCGCCGCGCTGCTGATGCGCACGGTTTCCTTCGGCGCGACGTGCTCGAGCGCCTTGGCCACCGAGCGCAGGTTGCCCATGCCGTAATCGACGACCGCGATCATCGGCGCTCGAAGGCGAAGGTCTCCCGCACGGCCCGCGGTGCGGTCACAGCACCCCCTTGGTGCTGGGCACCACCCCGCCAGCGCGCGGATCGGGCTCCACGGCCGCGCGCAGCGCCCGCGCGAAGGCTTTAAAGACGGTCTCGCACTGATGGTGGGCGTTTTCGCCACGCAGATTGTCGACGTGCAGCGTCAGTTGCGCATGGTTGACGAAGCCCTGGAAGAACTCGCGGGCGAGATCGACATCGAACGCACCGATCCAGGCGCGCGCAAACGCCACGTGCCAGTGCAAGCCCGGGCGGCCAGAGAAATCGATCACCACGCGCGACAGCGCTTCGTCCAGCGGCACGTATGCGTGGCCGTAACGGCGGATGCCCTTTTTGTCGCCCACCGCGCGCGCCACCGCTTGGCCGAACGCAATGCCGACGTCCTCTACCGTGTGATGCGCATCGACGTGCAGGTCGCCCTTGGCCTCCACGGTCAAGTCCAGCATGCCGTGGCGCGCCACCTGGTCCAGCATGTGGTCGAAGAAGCCGATCCCCGTCGACAGCCGGCCGGTGCCGCTGCCGTCCAGATCCAGCACGACGCGGATCTGGGTTTCCGCCGTGTGGCGAACGATTTCGGCGGTGCGTGCCCCCATGCCTGACTCCTACAGACTTGCGCGCAGCGCGCAAAGAAAGGCGTCGTTTTCCTCCGGCGTGCCGACCGTCACGCGCAGGCAGCCGGCCAGCAGCGCATGCATCGGCGCCACGTTCTTCACCAGTATGCCGCGCGCGCGCAGCGCGGCGCAGGTCGCCGCCGGGTCGGCCACCCGCAGCAGGATGAAGTTGGCCGCCGACGGATAGGCCGTCACGCCGGCCATCGCCTGCAGCGCGGCGAACAGCCGCGCGCGCTCGGCGCGGATCGCGTCTGCCTGTCGCTCGAAGACCGCCAGATGGTCGAGCAGCAGATCCACCGCCGCCAGCGTCAGTGCGTTGACGTTGTAGGGCGGGCGCACCTTCTCGAGCTCCGCGATCAGCGCGGCCGCCCCGCACAGGTAGCCGAAGCGCGCGCCGGCCAAGCCCAGCTTGGACAGCGTGCGCAGCACCAGCAGGTTGGGATAGCGCGCAAGGTCCGGCAGCCAGGTATCGCCGGCAAAGGGCAGGTAGGCCTCGTCGAGCACGACCAGGCCCGGGGCGGCCTGCAGCGCCGCCTCGATCGCCGCCCGATCGAACAGGTTGCCGGTCGGATTGTTCGGATACGCGATGAAGACCACCGCCGGCCGTTCGCGCGCGAGCGCCGCCAGCAGCGCCTCGCGGTCCAGCGCAAAATCCGCGCCGAGCGCCACCGGCACGAAGCGGCAGCGGTTCAGCCGGGCCGACACCTCGTACATCACGAAGCTTGGGGCAGGACAGAGCACGGCCGCGTCGCGGCGCGCGCACGCTTGGATCAGCAGATGGATCAGTTCGTCCGAGCCGTTGCCCAGCATCAGTTGCATGCCGTCCGGCAGACCGATGCGGCGCGCGAGCTTCGCTTTCAGCGGCGCCGGATCCCCCGGCGGATAGCGGTTCAGCGCCACCTGGGAGAGCCGCTGCCCAAGTTGCTGCGCCAGCTCAGGCGGCAAGGGATACGGGTTCTCCATCGCGTCGAGCTTGATCAGCCCGGTCGCATCCGGCACCGCGTAGGCGGCGGCTGCCCGCACGTCCTCGCGGATCGCTGTCAGCGGCAGGGGGCGCGGCGGTGACGCGCTCATCAAGGTCGTAGGCGCGCCAGCGCGCTGTCGGCATGGGCGGGCAGACCCTCGCCGCGCGCCAGTTCGGCAGCGATCGGCGCCAATGCCTGCGCGCCGGCGGCGCTGATTTCGATCAGGTTGCTGCGCACGACGAAGTCGTACACGCCCAGTGGCGAGGCAAAACGCGCGGTGCGTACGGTCGGCAACACATGGTTCGGCCCGGCGCAGTAATCGCCGAGCGCCTCCGACGCGTAGTGCCCGAGAAAGATCGCGCCGGCGGCGCGGATCTGCGGCAGCAACGCCTGCGGCTCGCGGGTGACGATCTCCATGTGCTCGGGTGCCACGCGGTTGGCCAGCGCCGCCGCCTCCGCCAGATCACGCGTCCGCACCAATGCGCCGCGGCGCGCCAGCGACGCCTCGATAATCGCCCGCCGCGGCTGCTGCGGCAGCAGCCGCGCAATGGCCTGCGCCACCGCGTCCAGCAGCGCCGGCTGCGGCGACAGCAGCAGCGCCTGCGCCAGTTCGTCGTGCTCGGCCTGCGAGAACAGGTCGAGCGCGATCCATTCCGGATCGGCGCTGTCGTCGGCGATGACGAGGATTTCCGTCGGGCCGGCGATCATGTCGATGCCGACGGTGCCGAAGACGCGCCGCTTCGCGCTGGCCACATAGGCATTGCCGGGGCCGACGATCTTGTCCACCGGCGCAATCGTCTCGGTGCCGTAGGCGAGCGCGGCAATCGCCTGCGCGCCCCCGATCGCGTAGGCCTGCGTCACGCCGCCGAGATAGGCGGCCGCCAGCACCAGCGGGTTGCGCTGCCCCTGCGGGGTCGGCACCGCCATCACCAGTTCGGCCACGCCCGCCACGCGCGCCGGGATCGCGTTCATCAGCACGGTGGACGGATAGGCGGCCTTGCCGCCCGGCACGTACAGCCCGACCCGTGCCAGTGGCAGCAGCCGTTGGCCGAGCCGATTGCCGTGCGCGTCGACTTCGATCCAGTCGCCGGCGCGCAGCAGCTGCATCTGCCGCTCGTGAAACGCGCGGATGCGATCGGCCGCCGCCTGCAGCGCCTGTCGCTGCGCCGGCGGCAGCGCCTCGAAGGCCGCCTGCATGTGCTGCGGCGGGATTTCCAGATCCGCCACCCGCGCCGCATCGAGCGCATCGAAGCGGTGCGTGTATTGCAGCAGCGCCGCGTCG
>JANWUU010000206.1 GCA_025057735.1 Burkholderiaceae bacterium | reverse complement strand
GCCGTACGCTCGTTGCTTCTCGTTATTCTTGTCGGCGCCGACCCCATTTTCAGATGCCCCGTCCGATCGTCGCCCGGATCGACCGCGCCGCGCTGCGGCACAACCTGGCGGTGGCGCGCCAGCGGGCCGGCACGCGCTTTCTGTGGGCGGTGGCGAAGGCCGACGCCTACGGGCACGGCATCGAGTCGGCCGTGGCGGCCTTCGACGCCGCCGATGGGCTGGCGTTGCTCGACTTCGCCGAGGCGGAGCGCGCGCGCGCGGCGGGCTGGCGCAAACCGATCCTGCTGCTGGAGGGCTTCTTCGCGCCGGAGGATCTGCCGCTCGTCGAGCGTCTGGACCTCACGGTGGTGGTGCACCACGCGGAGCAGGTGCGCATGCTCGCGCAGCACGCCGCGGCGCGCCCAATCGACGTGTATCTGAAGCTGAACAGCGGGATGAACCGCCTTGGCTTCGCCGACGCCGCGCAGGCGGCATCGGCGTGCGAGCGTCTGCAGGCGCTGCCGCATGTGCGGCTGCGCGCGCTGATGACCCACCTGGCGAACGCCGACCGTTGCGATCCCGCGCGCGCCCGCACCAGCGTGCAGGAACAGTTGGGTCGCTTCGCGGCGCTGTGCGGCGCGTGGCGCGGGGCGCGCAGCATCGCCAACTCGGCCGGTCTCTTTTTTCACCCCACGGTGGCCGACGATGCCGTGCGGCCGGGTATCGTGCTGTATGGCGCTGCCCCGGCGCCCACGCACAGTGCGGCGGCGCTTCGCCTGCGTCCGGCGATGCAGCTGCGCTCGCAGCTGATCGCCGTGCAGCAGGTCGGCGCCGGCGAGACGGTCGGCTACGGCGCTACCTTCGTGGCCGCGCAGCCGCTGCGCATCGGCGTGGTGGCATGCGGTTATGCCGATGGCTATCCGCGCGTGGCGCCCAACGGCACCCCGGTGGCCGTGGCGGGCGTGCGCGTGCCCACGGTGGGGCGGGTCTCGATGGACATGCTGTGCGTGGACCTGTCCCGCGTGCCGCAGGCTGCGATCGGCACCGAGGTCGAGCTGTGGGGGCCGCAGGTGCCCGTGGACGAAGTCGCAGCGGCCGCCGGCACGGTCGGCTACGAGCTGCTCTGCAAGGTGTCGCCGCGCGTGCCGCGCCAGGTGCAGGGCTGATGGCCAAGGCGCGCGCGCAATACGTGTGCAGCGAGTGCGGCGGCACGGCGCTCAAATGGGCCGGCCAGTGTGCGCATTGCGGCGCCTGGAACACGCTCACCGAGGCGCGCGTCACGTCGGATGACGACCATCGGTTCGCGGCGCTGGCACCGGCGGCCCCTGTGCAGACGCTGGCCGAAGTGGGCGCACAGGAGGTCGCACGACTGCCGACCGGACTTTCCGAGTTCGACCGCGTGCTGGGCGGGGGTCTGGTCGCCGGCGGCGTGGTTCTGATCGGCGGCGACCCGGGCATCGGCAAATCGACCCTGCTGCTACAGGCGCTCGCCGCGCTGGCGGGCGGACGGCCGCCGCGCCGGGTGCTGTACGTCAGCGGCGAGGAATCGGCGGCACAGGTCGCGTTGCGCGCCCGGCGGCTCGGCATCGAGGGACGCGCGGTGCGGCTGATGGCCGAAATCGCACTGGCGCGCATCCTGACGGCACTCGAGGACGAGAAGCCGGAGGTCGCGGTGATCGACTCGATCCAGACCCTGTACACCGGGGAGCTGCAGTCCGCGCCC
>JANWUU010000152.1 GCA_025057735.1 Burkholderiaceae bacterium | reverse complement strand
GTCCGCGCCGCCGCAACCCGCCACGGCGAGCGCGGCTCCTGCCTCCGAGGTCGCCGCCCCGGCCGCCGCGCCCGCTGCACGGCCGTCCGTCGCTGCGTCCGCGCCGGCGATGAACCCCTCGGCAGCCGCCCCCGCGCCCGCGACGGCTCCGGTGCCAGCGCATGCGGCGCATGGCACGGCGGCGACGCCGGCGAGTGTGCCGCCCGCGCCATTGGCCGCAGCATCGATCGCGCCGGTGGCGAGCGCGACGCCGTTCGAGCTGGCGTTGCCGGCGGCCGCTGCGGGCGCCGCGGAGACGGTCGCACAGGCGCAACTGCTCGCTGAACTGCAGTCCATGCGGGCGCTGCTGCAGCAGCAACTGGCCGCGCTCGCCAGCGTGGAGCGCGCGCCGCGCGAGAGCCCGCAGACGCGCGTGATGACGCGCCTGCTGACGGCCGGCTTCACCGTCGAGGTGGCGCGCCGCGTCGCCGCGCACGCCCCAGCGGGCGCGGTCAATCCGGATGCCTGGCTGCAGGACGTACTGGCGCTGAACGTGCGGGTGGCGGGCGACGGGGAAGATCCGATCGAGCGCGCCGGCAAGCACGGCGGTGCGGTCGTCGCGCTGGTCGGCCCGACCGGTGTGGGCAAGACCACCACGGTGGCGAAGCTCGCCGCCCGCTTTGCGGTCCGATACGGCACCTCAGCACTGGGCCTGATCACGCTCGATGCCTATCGGGTCGCCGCGCCGGAGCAGTTGCGCACCTATGGCCGCATCCTCGGCACGCCGGTGCATCTGGCGCAGGACGCCGCCACGCTGCGCGAGCTGCTCGCCACGATGGCGCACAAGAAGCTGGTGCTGATCGATACCTGCGGGCTGTCGCAGCGCGACGAGCGCGTCGGCGAGCTGCTGGACCTGCTGACCGCCGCCGCCACGCCGGCGAGGCCGATCGCGCGCGTGCTGCTGATGAACGCCGCCTCGCACGCGGAAACGCTGGAGGAGGCGGCGCGCGCCTGGCGCGCACACGAATGCGCTGGCGCGATCCTCACCAAGCTGGACGAGGCGGTGCGCATCGGCGGGGCGCTGGACGTCGCGCTGCGCCACCGTCTGCTGCTCCTCGGCGTGACCAACGGCCAGCGCGTGCCGGAGGACTGGCACCCGGCCAATGCGCGGCTGCTCGCGCATCTGGCGCTGAAACCCGGCTCGCCGCTGTTCGAACTGGCGCCCGAGGAGGGCAGCGCGCTCGCGCCGCATGCCTGATCCGGCCGCGCCGGCGTCCGCGCGCGCGCGCCCGGCAGACCAGGCCGCCGGGCTGCGGCGGCTTTTCGACGTCGGCCCGCGCCTGCTGCCGGTGCTGGTCACCGCGCGCGAGGCGCAGAGTGCGGGCATGCTGGCGCAGCTTGCGCAGGCGTTCGCGCGCACCGGCGAGCGCACGCTGCTGCTCGACGCCGCCCGCGCGCAGGCGGCGGCCGCGCTGGGCCTGAAGGCCCGCTATGACCTGCTGCACCTGGCGCGAGGCGAATGCACGCTGCCGCAAGCCCTGCTCGATGCCGGCGAAGGGCTGGCGGTGCTGCCGGCCGCGCGCGCCGCGCAGGCGGCGCGCGGCTGCCGCAACGCGCTGCTGGCCGCGCTCGCCTCCCAGCTACCCGCTTTCGATCTGGTGGTGCTCGCGGTGCCGCCGGCGCTCGCCGCCCTGGGCGCCGGGGGCGAGGCGCTGCTGCCGCTTGCGCCGGAGCGCGCGCGCTGGCCGACGCAACTGGCGGCGCTGCGGCAGGCGCGGGACATCGCGGTTTTTCGCTTGCTTTTCCCGGGTATGGAGGAAAGCGCCGCCATTAGCCTGTGCCGTGAACTGGCGAGGGCGAGCGAGCGAACGGTCGGCGTGACCTTGCGCTTCGGCGCCGCGCTGCGCAGCGCGCGCGACTGGGTGCGCGTGGCGCGGGCGGCGGCCGGCTGGGACCTGCTGCGCCTGCCGCGACGGTCAACGAGGATCGATTGAAGAACGAAGCGTTCGTGTACGGTGCGCGCGGCACGCCCGCCCGCGCCGACGCCGTCAAACAGTACGCGCCGCTGGTGCGCCGCCTGGCGCACCAGATGATCGCCAAGCTGCCGGCCAACGTCGAGCTGGACGACATGATCCAGGCCGGCATGATGGGGTTGATGGATGCGCTGGCGCGCTACGAGGAGGCGCAGGGCACCGCCTTCGAGGTTTACGCCGCCAACCGCATCCGCGGTGCGATGCTCGACGAGCTGCGCGCCAACGACTGGCTGCCGCGCTCGGCGCGCAAGAGCCAGCGCGAGATCGAAAACGCGATCCACCGTCTGGAAGGCAAGCTGAAACGGGCGCCGACGGAAGCGGAGATCGCGCGCGAGCTCGGCGTCTCGCTGGCCGACTACCAGGAGATGCTGAACGACGCGCGCGGCGCGCAGCTCGTGTACTTCGACGATTTGAACGGCGGCGACGACGAGGATTACCTGGAACGGCATATCGCCGAGAGCGGTGCCGATCCGAGCGAGGTACTGCGCGACAAGCGCTTCCGCATGGCGGTGGTGGCGGCGATCGAAGAGCTGCCGGAGCGCGAGAAGCTGGTGATGAGCCTGTACTACGAGCAGGACATGAATTTGCGCGAGATCGGCGCCGTGCTCGGCGTCACCGAGTCGC
>JANWUU010000123.1 GCA_025057735.1 Burkholderiaceae bacterium | reverse complement strand
GCGCAGGCGATGCGCGAGATGAAAGACGCCGGCAGCTACAACATCGCGCAGGACGAGGCGACCTGCGTCGTCTTCGGCATGCCGCGCGAGGCCATCGCCGCCGGCGCGGTCGACGAGGTGCTGCCGCTGCCGCGCATCGGCCCGCGCCTGCTGGAGAAGCTGGCGGCTTTCGGCGCCACCCATCGCGTCTGAACGGGCAGCGACGCACGCCGTCTAAACTGGCGCGTGCGAAGTCCGCCGGGCGATCGCCGGCAGACGCGGTCTGCGGGAGGAACGTCCGGACTCCACAGAGCGGCGTAGCAGGTAACACCTGTCCACCGTGAGGTGCGGATCAGAGCAACAGAGACGAGTCGGCGCCGGACGCGCGTCTGGCGCCGGGTGAAACGGGCAATCTCTACGCGGAGCAACACCAAATAGGCAGCCGACGATCCTGCTCGGGGAGGCTGCGGGTAGGTGGCTTGAGCCGGCGCGCGAGTGCCGGCCTAGAGGAATGATCGCCACGGCATCCGCTGGATGCCGAACAGAATCCGGCGTATAGGCGGACTTCGCCCTGCCATTCTGTCGCGACGCCGTCACCAGTTCAAGTACTACTTTCAGTTAGACGGCTATCTCTTTCATTTACCGCGAAACGGCGTATTGGGTAGCAATTGAATTTGCGCCGCTAAGTACTTGTCGGCATTGAAAAAACACCGTTTTTCGACTTGACCCCCGGGCGGCGGACGTCTACAGTGGCGTGGTGGGAATTTGTGAACATTAGTGGAGCCGCGCGGCTTGATGTTCGAGGGGGAGGATGCGCTGACGCTGGATGCCAAGGGGCGGATGCCGATGCCGGCTCGGCATCGAGATGCGTTGATGGCAATCTGCGGCGGCCAGCTGACGCTGGTGCGGCATCCGGATGGCTGCCTGATCGTCTACCCGCGTCCGCGCTGGGACGAGAAGCGCGCCGAGCTGGCGGCGAGGGGCACGCGCGATCGCTGGCTGCAGCGGCTTGTCATCGGCAGTGCACGCCCGGTCGAGATCGATTCGGCCGGCCGCTTTCTGGTGCCCTACGAGCTGCGCCAGGCCGCCGGGCTGGTGCGGGATGTCAAGCTGATCGGCCAGGGTCCCCACTTAGAGCTGTGGGATGCCCAGCGCTTCGAGCAGCTGCTGGCGGAGAACGTCTCCGCGGCCGCCACGCTCGAAGGCGACAGTCCATTTAACTTCTGATGTGCGCGCATGTCGGTTGCCGAGCCAGCCCTGGCGCACCGCACGGTGCTGCGCGAGCCCGCTGTCGAGTGGTTGCTGACGGTGCCCGACGGCGTGTACGTCGACGCGACCTTCGGCCGCGGCGGGCACACAGCAGAGATCTTGCGCCGGCTTGGCCCGGGCGGGCGGCTGTTTGCCTTCGACTGCGATCCCGAGGCGGCCGCCGCCGCCGCGGCGCTCCCGGATGCGCGCCTGACCTTCGTATCGCGGCGCTTCGCGCAGATGGAGGCAACGCTGCGCGCGCACGGTATCGCGCAGGTGCACGGCGTGCTGCTCGACCTGGGGGTGTCTTCGCCGCAGCTGGACGATGCGCAGCGCGGCTTTTCGCTGCGGCGGGACGGGCCACTGGACATGCGGATGGACCCGCGGCAGGGCGAAAGCGCCGCGCAATGGTTGGCGCGGGCCTCCGTTGAAGAAATTACGCGGGTGATCCGGGACTATGGCGAAGAGCGGTTTGCTGTTCCGATTGCAGAGGCGATTGTGGCTCGCCGCCGCGCAGGGCGACCGCTCGCTCGCACGGGCGAACTTGCCGCACTCGTGGCAGACGCGATCCCCCGCAAAAGCCGCAAGGACCCGCTTCAGCATCCGGCTACGCGGACCTTTCAGGCTCTTCGGATTCACGTCAATCAAGAGCTTGAGGAGCTGGCGTTGATTCTGGGGCAGGCGGGTCGGCTGCTGGCGCCCGGTGGGCGACTCGTGGCCATTAGTTTTCATTCACTGGAGGATCGGCTGGTCAAGCAGTTCATTGCGCGTCATGCGCATCCGCAGCGCACGCTGGACCGCCGCGTGCCGCTGCGCGCGGCGCAACTGCCGGCGCCGCGCTTCACAGCCCTGTTGCGGCTAACGCCTTGCGCCGAGGAGACGGCGCAGAATCCCCGTGCGCGCTCAGCCGTGATGCGCGTCGCCGAGCGGACGGCCGCGCCGTGGGTGGAGGCATAAGGTGCGGGCGTTATGTGTCCTCCTTGCGGCGGCACTGGTGGCCAGCGCCTTCGGCATTGTCACCGCGCAGCATCGTGCGCGTGCCTTATTCGTCGACCTGGAGCGCGCGCAACAACAAGCGGCGGCCCTTGCGGCCGAGCGCAGCCGGCTGCGCATCGAGCGGGCACGCCTGCTGCAGCCGGCGGCGGTGGACGCGGCCGCGCGGCGGCTCGGCCTGCGGCCGATTGAGAGCGCGCAGACGGTGTTCATGCCGTTTAGCGGGAGCACGCGGCCATGACCGCAGGCGTCTATCTGCGTCGCCTTGTCGCCGGGCGGCCTGCGCGCGGGCCGCGCGTGGCTTATCACGCGAATCCGCTGCTGGCGGTGCGGGTGCCGGCTTGGCGCTCGCGTCTACTGCTGGCGCTGCTGTTTGTGGCTTTTGCGGCGCTTGCGCTGCGCGCGCTGTGGCTGCAGGCTGGCGGCAGCACTGCCTTCCTTCAGCGGCAGGGGGAGGTGCGCTACGTGCGTACGCTGGACGTGCCGGCCACACGGGGCAAGATCACCGACCGCAACGGTGTGGTGCTGGCCGCCTCCGCTGCGGCGCGCGCGGTGTGGGCCAGCCCCGAGGACGTGCAGGCCACCCCCCAGCAACTCGCCGAGCTCGCCCGCCTGTTGAAAATGCCGTCGGCTGAACTGACGCGCCGCTTAAACGAAGACCGCAAGTTCGTTTATCTAGCGCGCCAGCTCGAGCCGGCGGTCGCGCAGCAGATTGCCGCTTTGCGCATACCCGGGATTGGCCAGCACCAGGCCTTCAAGCGGCACTATCCGGAGGGGCCGGTTGCGGCCCACGTGGTGGGCTTCACCGACGTTGAGGACCGCGGCCAGGAAGGTATGGAACTGGCCCTGGAGGCCCAGCTTGCGCCGCGCCACGGACGACGGCGCGTCATCAAAGATAACCTGCACCGCTTCGTTGAGGATGTTTGGCTGCAGCCGCCCGTGGACGGCCGCGATGTGGCGCTGTCGATCGACAACCGTATTCAATATGCCGCTTACGCGGCGCTGCAGGATGCGGTGCGAGCGAACCAGGCCGACGGGGCGGCGGCCATCGTGCTCGATGTGCGGACAGGCGAAGTCCTGGCCCTGGCCAACTACCCAAGCTTTGATCCCAACGAGCGCGGCCGCTGGGCCAGCGAGGCGTTGCGCAACCGCGCGCTGCGCGACACCTTCGAGCCGGGCTCGACGCTGAAGCCTTTCTCGGTGGCGGCGGCGCTGGAGGCAGGCGCGGTGACACCGCAGCAGACCTTCCAGACCGCGCCGGGCTTCATCCGCATCGCCGACCGCACGATCCGCGATGCACACCCGCATGGCCTGTTGACGGTCGAGCAGATCGTGGCCAAGTCGAGCAACGTCGGCACCGTGCGCATCGCGCTGGCGCTGCCGGCGCAGACGCTATGGGACGTCTACGCCGGCGCCGGCATCGGTCAGCCGGTGACGCTCGGGTTCCCGGGCGCCGCGGTCGGGCGGCTGCGGCCGGCGAAGGCCTGGCGCGAGATCGAACAGGCCACGATCAGCTACGGCTACGGTGTGTCGGTATCGCTGGCACAGCTGGCGCGCGCCTACCTGGTCTTTGCGCGCGACGGCGACCTGGTGCCACTGTCGCTCATAAGGGTAGAGACGCCGCCGGCGGCTGTACGGGTGCTCAAGCCGCAGACGGCTCGCACGCTGCGGCGCATGCTGGAGATGGCCGCCAGCAGCGAAGGTACCGGGGCACAGGCGCGCGTGGCCGGCTATCGCGTCGCCGGCAAGACTGGCACGGCGCGCAAGCTGCGCGACGGCCGCTACGTCAACGAGTACATCGCCTCGTTTGCGGGCTTTGCGCCGGCCTCCGAGCCGCGCATCGTAGTCGCGGTGATGATCGACGAGCCGCGGGCGGGACGTTATTACGGCGGCGAGGTCGCCGCACCGGTGTTCGCGCGCATCGCCACCGCAGCCCTGCGTGTGCTGCAGGTGGCGCCGGATGCGCTGCCGCTGGCTGAGCCGCCGGCCCTGCTGGCGTTGGCGGAGCGGAGGTTCGCGCGATGAGGGCTGCGGTTGACCGAGCACTGGCCTGGCTGGCCGCACGCGGCTGCGCGTATCCGCGTGCGCGGCTGACGGTGGACAGCCGCGCGCTGGGCGCAGGCGACGTGTTCCTCGCGCTGCCGGGCCGCCGCGCCGACGGTCGCGCGTTCATCGGTGCGGCGCTCGCCGCGGGCGCCGGCGCCGTGCTGGCCGAGGCCGAGGGCTGGTCGCCGCCGCACGAGGATGCGCGCGTGCTATGGTTGCCGGGGCTGACCGCGGCGCTTGGTGAACTGGCGGCGCGCTTCTACGGCGCGCCAAGCGAGCGGCTGCTTGCGGTCGGGGTTACCGGCACCAATGGCAAGACCTCCTGCACCTTTTTCAGCGCGCAGCTGCTGTCGGCCGCAGGGCTGCGCTGCGCGGTGATCGGCACGGTCGGCGTCGGTTTCGCCGACGGCGCGCTCGCGCCAAATCCGTTGACCACCCCCGATGCCGCTACGCTGCAGCGGTGGACGCGCGAACTGGCTGATGCCGGCGCCCGCGCGCTGGCGCTGGAGGCGTCTTCGATCGGACTCGATCAGGGTCGGCTCGACGGCATGGCCTTACGCGTGGCGGTGTTCACCAACCTGACGCGCGACCACCTGGACTATCACGGCACGCTTGAGCGCTACGAGGCGGCCAAGGCGCGCCTGTTCGAGTGGCCGACGCTGACCGATGCGGTGATCAACCTGGACGACGCCGCGGGTCAGCGCCTGGCGGCGCGGCTGCGACCGCAGGTGCGGTTGACCGGTTACACGCTCACGGACGCGTCGGCGCCGCGGGCGGCGCGGCGGCTGGCGGCAAGCGACGTCGCGGTCACCGCCGACGGGATCCGCTGCGTGGTCTCCGATGGCAGCGCGCGGCTGCCGCTGGCGCTGCCGCTGCTCGGGCGCTTCAATGTCGCCAATGCGCTGGCGGCAATCGGCGTCGCCCTTGCTGCCGGCGTGCCGTTGCCGCAGGCCGTCGAGGCGGCGGCACGGCTTGTCGCCCCGCCGGGGCGGCTGGAGCGCATCGGACAGGGGCCGCTGGCGGTGATCGACTATGCGCATACGCCGGATGCGCTGGCGCAGGCGATCGCTGCGTTACGGCCGGTGGTGCAGGCGCGCGGCGGCGCGCTGTGGGTGGTGTTCGGCGCCGGCGGCGAGCGCGATCCAGGCAAGCGGGCGCCGATGGGGGCGGCCGCTGCGGCCGCCGATCGCATCGTGCTGACCAGCGACAACCCGCGCGGCGAGGATCCGGAGGCGATCCTCGCGGCCGTGGCCGTTGGTGTGCCGGCCGGCGCGGCGCTGACGCGCATCGTCGACCGCGCGGAGGCGATCGACTGGGCGCTCGCGCACGCCGCAGCGGCCGATGTCGTTCTGATCGCCGGCAAGGGACACGAGACGTACCAGGAAATCGGCGGCGTGCGG
>JANWUU010000098.1 GCA_025057735.1 Burkholderiaceae bacterium | reverse complement strand
GCTGGATCGCGAGATTCGCAGTCTGTCCGGCTACCCCGGCTCGCTGATGCGGGAGGCGGCCAACGCCGGCATTCCGGTGGGTGTCGTCAACGACGGCCACATCGCCGAACCGGGCACTGGCGCTTTCCTGGCGGAAGTCGGTAACCGCGACAACTGGCAGGAGATCACGCGGCAGATGATCCAGGGGCGGCCGGGCAAGAACGACGTCACGCCGTGGGTGATCATGGGCGGCGGCGAGGCCGATACGCTGCCCGCCGGTGCGACGCTCACGCACCGCAACGTCAACCAGGAGCGCGGCGCGCCGCTGAACAGCCGTCTCAGCCTGCGCACCGACAACCTGAACCTGCAGGCGGAGTGGAACGCCAAAGGCAGCGGCGATCTGAGCAACGATCCGCTGCGGTTCGACGACTACATCGTGGTGCGCACGCGTGCGGAGTTCGAGCGCCTGAAAGCCGCCCTCGCGGCCAACAAGCGCTACGCGCCGCGCGTGCTGGGCCTGTTCGCGTTTCAGGACATGTTCAACGACCGCAATGAGCAGGACCTGATCAACCGCGGCTTCGTGCGGCCCGAGATGGCCGTCGGCGAGACCGGCCCGGCGCCCAGGAAGCAGAGCCGCATCGTTCTGTGGGGCGACTACGACCCGGCCGAACCCGGCTACAACCCGCCCAGTTTCGCCGAAATGGTCGAGGTGGCGATCGAAATCCTGGATCGCGCCGCCGACCAGCAAAGGCATCCGTCCCAGCGGCGCTTCTTCCTGGTCGCGGAACAGGAGGCGAACGACAACTTCGGCAACAACGACAACGCGGTCGGCATGCTGCACGCGATGCGCGACACGGACAACGCGATCGGCGTGGCGTTGCGCCATTTGCGCCGCAATCCCCGCACCCTGATCCTGACTGCGGCCGACAGCGATGCCGGCGGCATGCAGGTGCTGGCGCCGAACAAGGCCGGGGTGACACCGCCGACCAACGTGCTGGCACCGGGCCAGGCACCCGACATCGCCGGCACCGTGAGCGCGAATCCGTCCGCGGCGTCGGCGACCGGCGTGCCGTCCGCGGCAGCCGTCAACAACTTTCTCGACGGTGTCGAAGGCCGCCAATCGCCGCTGTTCGTCAGCGAACCGGATCAGTTCGGCCAGCGCATGCAGTTCGGCATCGCCTGGCCAGGCACGCCGGATTTCGCCGGCGGCATCCTGAGCCGCGCCATTGGGCTGAACGCGGAGCTGCTGCTCAGCACGTTCAGCCAGCGCTTCGACAACATCGACGTCTACCGGATGATGTACCTGACGCTGTTCGGGCGCCTGCTGGACTACCCCAGCGGCCAGCGCGCGCCGAGCCGCTGACGCGCGGCGTCGGAACGAGGCCGGGTCTCGCCCGGCCTCGCTTGGCGCCCTCACCGGCCAATACCCAGCCAGCGTTGCCTCATCATCCCTGCGCGCGTCCCGTCGCGTTCGTTGCGCGGCGCGCTTGGCAGAATGCACGGTGCTCGCCGCCCGCCCACCCGGCGCGGCGGCCAGCGCTGCACACCCTGCACCCAGGAGGACGCGCGTGCTGATCGGCGTGCCGAAAGAGATCAAGATCCACGAATACCGCGTCGGGATGACCCCGGCCGCGGTACGCGAGGCCGTGGCACACGGCCATTCGGTGCTCGTGCAGACACAGGCCGGCGCCGGCATCGGCGCGACCGACGACGACTACCGCCGCGCGGGAGCCGAGATCGTCGCCGGTGCGGAGGAGGTGTTCGCACGCGCCGAGTTGATCGTCAAGGTCAAGGAGCCGCAGCCCGCCGAGTGGCCGCTGCTGCGCGCCGGCCAGGTGCTGTTCACCTATCTGCATCTGGCGGCCGATGCCCCGCAGGCGCAGGCGCTGATGCGCAGCGGCGCGGTCTGCATCGCGTACGAGACGGTCACCTCGCCCGCCGGGGGACTGCCACTGCTGGCGCCGATGAGCGAGGTCGCCGGCCGCCTCGCGGTACAGGCCGGCGCCCGCTGCCTGGAGAAATCCGCCGGCGGCATGGGTACGCTGCTCGCTGGGGTGCCCGGGGTGCCGCCGGCGCGCGTGTTGATCCTGGGCGCCGGCGTCGTCGGCACGAACGCTGCGCAGATGGCGGTCGGCTGCGGCGCGCAGGTGGTGGTGATCGACCGTAGCGCCGAGGCGCTGCGCCGCATCGACGCCCTGTTCCATGGGCGCGCCATCACGCTCTTTTCCAACCGCGACAACATCGAGCGCGAGGTGCTGCGCGCCGATCTGGTGATCTCCGGCGTGCTGATCCCGGGCGCGGCGACACCCAAGCTGATCACGCGCGAGATGGTGGCGAAAATGAAGCCGGGCAGCGTAATCGTCGACGTGGCGATCGACCAGGGCGGCAGCGCCGAGACCAGCCGCCCAACCACGCATGCAGAGCCGACCTACGTCGTCGACGGCGTAGTGCACTACATGGTCGCCAACATGCCGGGGGCGGTGCCGCGCACTTCCACCTATGCGCTGGGCAATGCCACGCTACCGTTCGTGCTGGCCCTCGCCGACAAAGGCTGGCGGCGCGCGCTCGCCGAGGATCCGCACCTCAAAAATGGTTTGAACGTCGCCGCCGGCGCGATCACGCACAAGGCGGTGGCGCGGGCGTTGAACCTACCGTACGCGCCGGCCGACGCGGTGATCGCGTAGTGGGACAGCCGCCGCGTCTGCACGGCGCGACTTCAGCAAACCGACGCCGAGCGCCCCGCCGGACGTCTTGCGCGCACGCCACAGCGCCGGTTCTACTTGAACCAGTGCTCTGCGCGGTGCGCCGCTTGCCGCCGTGCGCCCGAGGCCAGCCACGCGGCGTGAGCCCGCCGGCGACGGTCGGCAGCGGGGGCGCTCGCGCTGGTCGTCGGGCCGCCCTTCGGCCACACTGCGCCTTGCGCGCCTGCGCGGCGCGATCACAGCCGGAGGAGACGAGCCGATGACCGAACAGACCAAGTTTCTGCTGCACCAGAATCGCCTGCCGCGCGCCTGGTACAACATCCAGGCCGACCTGCCGAGGCCGCTGCCGCCGGTGCTGCATCCGGGTACCGGCAAGCCGATCGGTCCGGACGATCTGGCGCCCCTTTTCCCAATGGCGCTGATCGAGCAGGAAGTCAGCCGCGAACGCCAGATCGAGATCCCGGAGCCGGTGCGCGAGGTGTACCGGCTGTGGCGACCGACGCCGCTGTATCGCGCGCTACGGCTGGAACGGGCGCTGCAGACGCCCGCGCGCATCTTCTACAAGTACGAGGGCGTCAGTCCCGCCGGCAGCCACAAGCCGAACACGGCC
>JANWUU010000093.1 GCA_025057735.1 Burkholderiaceae bacterium | reverse complement strand
CGTGCGGCCGCGCGATGATGTGGGCGGCGGCCAGGCCGTCGCCGACGCGCTCGCAGGCATCCGCCCCGGCGCGCACGGCGGCGTTCACGGCGCCGGTCTCGCCGCGCACCATCACCGTCACATAGCCGCCGCCGACGAAGTGGCGCCCGATTAAGCGCACCTCGGACGCTTTGGTCATCGCGTCCGCCGCCTCGATCGCCGGCACCAGGCCGCGCGTTTCGATCATTCCCAGGGCGATGCCCGTCTTTTCGCTTGCCATCTTCCGCTCTCCTTCGCGTGTGAAAGTGAAAAGGCGACCGTAGGGGTCAGCCGCGCCAGCGCGCCTCGTCCCACTGATCGATGATTCCGCCGATCGTCAGATCGGTGGTGATCTTCGGATTGCCGGCGGCGATACGCGCCGCCGAGTAGCCGATCGTGATCACGAAGTCCCCGGGCTTGCAGCCGATCGGATCGACCGCCACCTCCAGGTTGCCGCGCCAGTCCTCGACGACGCGCAGCGATTTGGCCTGCAGCCCCGAGACCCGTTTGGTCGTCACCAGGTCGCGCACGACGCGTTGGATCTGCATTACTTCTTCCCTTCGCCCGTGTCGTCCCAGTAGTCGATGATGCCGACGATGGTCAGATCGCTCGGATAATCCTTGTGGCCGGCGGCGTCCTTTGCCGCCGAGCTGCCCACCGCGATCACCCAGTCGCCCGGCTTGCAGCCCACCGGGTCGACGGCCACCTGCCGGCCGCCGCCGCGCTCCTTGACGATCAACAGCCGGCGGTTCTCCAGTTGCCCGATGCGGGCCGTGGCCACCAGCGTGCCCTCGACCTGGAAGATCTTCATGCCTGGCACTCCCTGTGCGGCGCGCGCAGCTCCGCGCCCGCCGCCTCGACCGTCTCCAGCGCTGCCGTGCCCTCGGCGCGCACCACCGCCTCGACCGCGAGCGCGCAGCCGGCGGCAAAGCGCGCCCGCACCGCCTGCGCCAGCCGCGCGGCGCGCGCGGCGGCACGCGCACGCGCGCCGGGCAGGCGGCCGTCGTAGGCCGCGTGCGCCAGCACCGGCACTGCCAGCCCGCGCGGCGCATGCGAATGGCCGAGGATGCGCAGCCCGACGGCCAGGTCGCCGCCGCCTTCCTCCACCGTGTCCATCTGCGCCTGGAAAGCGAGGTTGCGCAACTGCACGTCGTCGAACGCATCGCCGACGATGATCAGCCGCTCGGCGTGCCCCCGCTCGGCGTAGCCGCCGCCGTAGCGGCGGTGCACCGCGTCCACCTGGCCGAGGTTGTTCTTCAGCAGATAGCCGCAGAACCAGCGCATGCCCTCGGTGGCCGGGTCGTCCTCGGCGACCCCGGCGGCCGCCGCCACCGCGCGGCGGATTTCGTCCTTGGCCGCCGTGCGCGACAGCGCCGCCGTTCGCTGGTAGAGCTCGCGCGCGCAGACGTAGCGGCCGATGTCCATGCGGCCGGCCGCATCCGGCACGTGCACGCGGATGGCGTCGGTGTCGGTATCCACGCCGAGGAGCAGGGTGGCCACGGCGGCGTCTGCGCCATGCACCGCGCGCACGGCCTGCTCGAAGTCCTGCAGGCGCGCCAGCAGCGCGCCGGCGGCGCGGGTGTCGTCGCTGCCGTGCGCGGCGCAGCCCTCGTGCTGCGGGTCGCCGCTGCTGAAGTGGTAAACACCCACCTTCAGGAAACGCGTCGGCTCGCCGGCGGCGTTCGGCTGCCCGGCGCGGTGGCGGCGCAGCTCCACCGCCTCCCAGTGGCGCAGCGACTCCTCGATGTCGAAGAGGGCTCCGGCGTACGACTTGCGGTACGCCACCACCGCCGGCGGCACGCGCAGGATGAAGTCGGTAACGCCGGCCAGCCGCCCGTCCGCGCAGGGCGTGATGTCCAGCGCATGAAAGCCCCAGCGCCGGATCAGCTCCGGCGCGCTCTCGCCCTCGTGCCAGCGCGCCAGCGTGCGGTCGAACTCGCGCTGGGCCAGCTCGCGGAACACCGCCAGCACGCAGCGCGCGTACAGCGCTCCGAAATCGAGCGGCTGCGCCCACGTGGCGGCGAGCTGTACCGCCCCGACGTCCACGCCGAGCTGCGCGCGCAGCGTCTCGGCCGCCCGCTGCGCAAAGCCGGGCTCGAACTGCTGCGGCGCGAGCGCGGCCAGGGTGGGCTCGATGCGCGCGAACGCCTGCTCGATTTCCTCGGCCCGCGCGCGCAGCGCCTCCGACAGCGCGGTGTCGGCAAGCGGATGGGCGCTTGCCGCCGGCGTCTCGGCCCAGGGCACCGGCGGGACCCATAGCGGGCGCGGCTGCGGCCGGGCGCGCGCCGGCGGGCGGCGCAGCGGCAGGCGGGCGGTGGTGGCCATCATCCCTGCGCTCCGCCGGACAGCGTCACCTTGGCGGCGGACTTGGGCGTCCAGCCGACCATGCCGGTGACGATCTGCCGCGGCTCCTGATGGTGCCCTTTGTCCTTGAAGAGGCGGGCGCTGGCGAAGGCGTGCGGCTTGCCCGCGCGTTCGCTCGGGTTGCGCTCGGCCGCGATGTAGCCCTCGGTGCCGGTGACGCGCGGATTGGCTGTCCAGGCGTCGCCGGTGATCGGCGGCCCTTCGGTACGTCCTTCGCCGGTGATGCGCGGGCGCTTGGCCTCCGCGCCGGCGGCGCGCGAGCGGTGCAGGAACTCCACGTTGCCGGTGACCTTGCCGCTGCCGACCGCAAAGGA
>JANWUU010000020.1 GCA_025057735.1 Burkholderiaceae bacterium | reverse complement strand
TCGCCGCCAAGCAGGCGGCCAAGACCGCGCGCAAGGCTGTCGCCAAGAAGGCCCCTGCCAGCAAGACCGCCGCCGCAGCGAAGACCGCGTCCGCCGCCAAGGCCGCCGCACGCCGCTGACGTCGCGCCGCTTTCGCCCGAGCAGCCGGCGCCGCCCGCGCCGTTCAATACGGCAGTCCGACGTAGTTCTCGGCGAGCGATGCGAGCGCGCGCTCGGACGAAAACAGGTATTCGATTTCCGCGGCCTGTAGCTTCTCGTCGTACGGCGAGTGCTCGGGAAAGCGGTGCAGCACGCGGGTCATCCACCAGGAGAAGCGCTGCGCCTTCCACACGCGCGCCAGGGCCTTCTCGGAGTAGGTCTCCAGGCCGCGCGCATCGCCCTGCTTGTAATAGGCGATCAGTGCCCGCGAGAGGTAATAGATATCGGAGGCCGCGGTGTTCAGCCCACGGGCTCCGGTCGGCGGCACGATGTGGGCCGCGTCGCCGGCCAGGAACAGCCGGCCGTAGCGCATCGGCTCGGCCACGAACGAGCGCGCCAGCGCGATCGATTTTTCGATCGACGGCCCCGTGACGAGGCGCGCCGCCACCTCGGCCGGCAGACGGCGCTTCAGCTCCTCCCAGAACGCCTCGTCGGACCAGTTCTCTACCTTGTCCGTGGCCGGCACCTGGATGTAATAGCGCGACAGCGTCGGCGAACGCAGCGAGCACAGCGCAAAACCGCGCTCGTGCTTCACGTAGATCAGCTCCGGTGACACCGGCGGCGTGCGCGACAGGATGCCAAGCCAGCCAAACGGATAGATCTTCTCGTACTCGCGCAGCACGCCGGACGGAATCGATTTACGGCTGACGCCGTGGAAGCCGTCGGCGCCGATCACAAACTCGCAGTCCACCCGCTGCGTCTGCCCGTCGCGACGGAACGTCACGTACGGGCGGTCGCCGGTCAGGTCGTGCAGTTGCACGTCCTCGGCCTCATGGATCACCACACCTCCGAGGCGGTCGCGCGCCTCGTACAGATCGCGCGTCAGCTCGGTCTGGCCGTAGACGATCACCGAACCGCCGCCGCTGTACTTGTGTAGATCGACGCGGTCCAGGCGGCCGTCGTGCGCAATGTAAAACCCGTGATGGATCTGGCCCTCGCGCCGCATGCGTTCGCCGCACTGCGCCTCCTGCATGAGCTGTGCGAAGCCGTGCTCGATCACGCCGGCGCGGATGCGCGCCAGCACGTGCGCGCGGCTGTGCTTCTCCAGCAGCACGTTGTCGATGCCGTTGATGTGCAGAAGCTGCGACAGCAGCAAGCCCGACGGGCCACCGCCGATGATGCAGACCCGGGTTTGCACGCGCGTCTCCTCGTCTCGTCTCCGGTGGCGCGCAAATTAGCCGCGGCGCGGCCGCGACGGAATGGGCGCGCCCGGCAAGAACTTGTACGATTCGAACATGCGCCGTGTCGCCGGGCAGATCCTGTCGTTCGACTTGTTCGGCGAGTCTTCGCATCTGCCGGACGTGATGCACTGCGAGACGATCGCCGCCCGTTCGGTGCTGCACGATTGGGAGATCGCCCCCCACCGGCACACCCGCCTGCACCAGGTCCTGCTGGTGGAGCGCGGCGGCGGCACCGCGCATCTGGAAGGGGTGGCGCTGCGGCTGCGGCCGCGCGCGTTGCTGAACCTGCCCACCGGCTGCGTACACGGCTTCCGCTTCCTGCCCGGCACCGACGGCTTCGTCGTCACACTGCCCGACGAGTTGGTCGATCAGGCGCTGGCGGGCGCCGAAGGCGCCCGGCGGGTCCTGCGCAGCGCGCGCATGACGCGCGCCGATGCGCCGACGCGCCAGGTGGTGCGGCGCATCTGGCGCGAGTTCGGCAGCCGGGCCCCGGCCCGCGCGCTGGTCCTGCGCGGCCTGTGCGCAACACTGCTGGGCCTGACCGCGCGCGCGTTGGCCGACCGCGCCGAGGGGGCTGCCGAGGCCGGCGAACCGGCGCTGTTTGCGCGCTTCGAGGCCCTGCTGGAGGCGCACCTCACCGAGCACTGGAAGGTCTCCGATTACGCGCGCGCGCTCGGCGTGACGCCGACGCACTTGAGCCGTGTCGCGCGCGCGGTCAGCGGTGCCGGCGCCGCCGCGGTGATCACCGCACGCCTGATGCGCGAGGCGCGCCGGCAGCTCGCGTACACCTCCATGAACGTGGCCACGGTGGCCGAGGCGCTCGGCTTTTCCGACCCCGCCTACTTCACGCGCGTCTTCACGCGCGCCGTCGGGGTGTCGCCGCGCGCCTTCCGCGCCCGGCTGGCCGCCCGCCCGCTGTCGCGCGTCGGCGCGGCGCCTGGGCCGGACGCCGGCCGATGAACCTCAAGCAGCTCGAGTATTTCGTGCGCGTGGCCGAAGCCGGCAGCTTCTCGCGCGCGGCCATGATCCTGAACGTGGCACAACCGGCTTTAAGCCGCCAGGTGCGCCGGCTGGAGACCGACCTTCGGACCGCGCTGCTGGTGCGTACCGGCCGAGGGGTGGTCCTGACCGAGGCCGGCAAGCGCCTGTTCGAACACAGCGTCGGCATCCTGCAACTGACCGCGCAGGCGCGCCACGCGGTGGCCGCCAGCCGCGACGAACCGGCCGGTTACATCGTAATCGCCCTGCCGCCGACGCTGGCGCGCATGCTCACGATGCCGCTGGTGGAGGGTTTCCGTCGCCAGCTCCCGCGCGCGCGACTGGCGATCGTGGAGGGATTCTCCACTCACATCGCCGAGTGGGTCGCCACCGGACGCGTCGATCTGGGTGTCGTCTACGACCCGGAACCGCAGGCGGCGCTGGAAACCACGCCGGTGCGCGAGGAGACCCTCTGTCTGGTGAGCGCCGCCGACGCCGCTCGCCGCGGGCGCGCAGCCCGTGGCGCTTCGGAACCGCTGCCGTTTCCCGAACTGCCGCGCTACCCGCTGATCGTGCCCGAGCGCGCGCACACCTTCCGCCGTCTGCTGGAGGCGCAGGCGGCGCGCCTGGGGCTGAAGCTGCAGGTCGCCTGGGAGATGTCCAGCGTGCAATCGATCCTGGAACTCGTGCGCGCCGGCTACGGTCACGCGGTCCTGACCGAAAGCGCGGTGTCGGCCTCCGGGCGCGCGGCCGATTTCACCGTGCGGCCGCTCGTGCAGCCGCGGCTCGTGACCACGCTGTGCCTGGCCGTGTCCGCGCACAAGGGCGCGACCGCCCTGCGCCAGCACGCCGCGCGACTGCTGCGCGAACTGCTGCGCGCCGGCGGCCATAACGATTTGCGATAGCTGCTAGCGCGCCTCGTGCATGGGCGACCCGGCGGGCACAGGCGAGAATCAGCGCCCCGCTGCATGCCGCCGCGCCGATGACCGCCTCCCTGTCAGGGATTTCGTCGATGGCCACCCGCCACCTGCTGGCGGAGCTGGCGCAGACGTACCGCGCCGAGCGCGGTGTGCCGGTGCGCATCGAGTCGGTCGGCGGTGTGGACGCCGCACGGCGCGTCGCCGCCGGCGAACCGTTCGATTTCGCCGTGCTGGCAAGCGATGCGATCGACCGCCTGATCGCCGCCGGCCACCTGGTCCCGGCGTCGCGCACCGACGTCGTGCGCTCGCCGGTGGCGGTGGCGGTGCGCTCCGGCGCCGCACGCCCCGACATCGGCAGCGAGGCGGCGCTGCGCGCGACGGTGCTCGCCGCGCGCGCGATCGGCTACTCCACTGGCCCGAGTGGCAATGGGCTGCTGGCGCTCTTCGAGCGTTGGGGC
>JANWUU010000045.1 GCA_025057735.1 Burkholderiaceae bacterium | reverse complement strand
CGTCCGAGCTGCAGCGCGGCCACGTAGTCCTGCGTGTGCGTGGCGCGGCCGGCCTCGATCAGTTCGATCAGCCGCACCGAGAGCTGCTCGCGGCGGTAGGCGAATTCGGGCGCGAGCGCCCGCGCGGTCTCGAAGATCTGTACGGTGCGCTGCGCCTCGAACAGGCCATCGAAGACGCGCGGCCAGGTGAGTTCCGCTGGGCGCGCGCCGGCGTGCAGCGCCAGCCGCAGCGCCTCCTCGAGGGCGGCCAGCATGGACGGCGCGGCGGCAGCGCGCTGCGAGGTTTCGGTCATGCCGATTGCCGGCGGGCTTGCGGCCAGCGCCTGCGCCGGGAGCTCTTTCCAGGCCGGCTTGCCGGCGAGCACGGCGGCGGCGAGCGCGACGTCCTCCACACAGCGCGCGAAGACGCCGATCTCGTCGAGGGTGTCGGAGTTGGGTTTCACCCCTGCGCGCGGAATCAGCCGCGGCGAAGGCTTGTAGGCGACCACACCGCAGTAGGCCGCGGGGCGGATCACCGAGCCCGCGGTCTGCGTGCCGAGCGCAAGTGGCGCAAAATGCGCGGCCACCGCGGCGGCGCTGCCGCTGGAGGAGCCGCCCGGGGTGTGCTCGAGGTGGTGCGGGTTGCGCGTCGGACCGGGCGTGAAGTTGGCCAGTTCCGCGGTCACCGTCTTGCCGAGCACGAAGCAGCCGGCATCCTTCAGCAGCGAAACGCAGGCGGCGTCGATCGACGGCCGGTGGCCGTCGTAGATCGGCGAGCCGTAGACGGTCGGCATGTCGGCGGTGTCGATGTTGTCCTTGACGGCCACCGGCAGCCCGTGCAGCGGGCCGCGCCGCTGGACCAGATGCAGCTCGCGCGCGGCGGCGATCGCGGCATCGGCGTCGAACCAGGCGAACGCCTGCACGTCTTTCTCGCGCTCGGCGATGGCGTCGATGAACGAGCGCGTGACCACCTCCGAGGACGCCTGTCCTTCGGCAATCATCTGCGCGAGCTTCACCGCCGGCAGGCGGTTCAGCGGCTCCCTCATGGCGCCGGCTTGCGGCGTCGAGAGACCGGCCGCGCGGCGGGAGCCTCGCGCGCGGTGTCCTGCCGCGCGGCCGCCAGCGGCGGCAGCGGCAGCGCGACGGCCACTGCGGTCAGGGCGGTCGACTGCTTCAGGAAACGGCGGCGCGCGGGGTAACGGTTGCGGGTGTTCGGCATGGCGGTTCCGTTCGCAGCGTTTCAGAACGCGCGCCCGAACGACAGGTAGGCGCGCGTGCCACGCGGCTCGTCGAGCCCGCGGGCCACACCGGCGCGCAATTGCAGTTCGAGCAGATACAGAAGCTTAATCTCGCCCAGCAGCTCGAGCCCCACCCCACGGCGGTAATCCCGGCCGCTGCCGCGGTCCCACGCCGCGCCGACGTCGAGGAAGATGGCCGCCGACAGGCGGTTGATGCCGACCGGCGGCACCATCGCGTGACGGTCGATGTCCGCAAGCGGTGTGCGCCACTCGACGCTCGCCAGGCGCGCGTTCTGGCCGCGCAACTGCGGCTCGCTGCCGCGGTAGCCGCGCAGCGGCAGGTCGCGGTCGTTCAGTTTCGGCACCGCCAGCGGCAGCAACGTGACGGCACCGCCGAGTTGGAACGGCTCGGTCGTGCGACGGGCGCGCGCCTCCACCCACTGCGCCGCCAGCACCGTGCGGCCCAGCGGCAGGAAGCCCTGCAGGTCGAGCCGCCAGAGCGAGCCGTCGAAGCGGCCGCCGAACGGGCGGTGCGTCTCGTGCAGCAACTGCGCGCGGGCGCCGCGGTTGACGCCTTCGGACAGCCAGTTCGCGCCGCGCGTGTCGTAGGCGACGTACGCGGCCGCCACGCGCGCATCGAACGGGCGCGCGGTCGGGCCGGCGACGTCTACCTGCTCGGTTCGGTCCAGCCCCGCGCCGATGCCGAACTGCACGCGCCGCTGCAGACGCAGCCACGGCAGCGTGGACATCCACTGTGCGGTGGTGGAGCGCTCGTAGACGGTGACCTCCTCGTCCCCGCGCGCACCGGTCCACGCCAGCGATTTCAGCGTGCGGGTGGCGGCGAAGAAATGACGCTCGTACAGAACGTATTCGAGGCTGCCCAGCGGTTCGCCCTGCGAGGTCTCCCACAGCAGCGTGGCCAGGTACTGGTGCCAGCCGAGCGTGTCGCTGCCGAAGGTGCTGGCGCCGATCGCCGACAGCCCGCGGTCGGAGAAGCCCGCCGGAAGCCAGCTGCGCGGATAGACCGAGCGCAGCGCCGAATAGGGACGCTCGGCGCCGAGTGCCGCCGCCGCGGATGCGGCGGTCTCGGCAGAGGCCGACATCGCGGGCGCGCTGGCATCGGGCAGCGGCTGCTCGGCGAGCGCCGTGACGTCCGCGAGCCGGCGCAGCTGCGCGCCGTCGGCGACGAGAACGGCCAGGGTCAGCGCCTCACCGTCGGCGGCGTACGCGAGCACGGCGGTGTGCGTGCGGGTGAGCCGTTCGATGCGGGCCGCGCCCGGCGCGTGCCGCCAGACCTCCTGGACGCCGTCGCGCGCGGCGATGAAGGTGAGCGACCCGTCGGCGCCGTAGCGCGGCGCGAACAGCGGAGCGTCGAGCACGAAGCGCAGCGCCGGCTGCGCCCCAGGGTCGCGCAGGTCCAGCTCCAGCACCGACCAGCGACCGGCCGATTTCGCGACCAGCGCCACGCGCGCGCCATCGGCGCTGGCGGCAAGGTCGATGAGATCGACCTCCGGCGGCGGGGAATACAGCGTGCGCTGCGCGCGGCCGTCGGCATCGAGCAGCACCGCGGCTGCCAGCCCGGCATCGTTGCGCAGTGCGACGATGCCCGCGCCCGCCCAGACGGCGCGGCGCAGCCGCGCGCAATGCGTCAGCCGCCGGATACGGCCATCGGGCGTGACCGCGTAGAGGTCGTAGAAGAGGTTGCGGTTGTCGCAGATCTCCGGTTGCGCCACCAGCACCGTCTCGCCGCGCGCATCGATGCGGGCGCCGCGTTGCAGCGGCGCGAGCGCCTGCCGGCGGCCGTCGGCCTGCACGCGCACCAGTTGCGGCTGCATCAGGCCGTCGTCCAGCACCGCGTAGACGCTTCCGCCCGGCCCCGGCGCGAGCGCCGGTACGCTCCAAATCGGCGCCCCGAGCGGCTGCCCGATCGTCTCCGGCGTGCCCAGTACCGCGGCAGCCCGTTGCGCGACGCGCGTCTGGAGGTCGGCGAGAAACTCCTGCCACAGCACGTCCATCGTCTTGCCGGTGGCCGCGACCGGGTTGGTGTGCACGCGCGGCACCACGTTGCCGCTGTAGCGGTCGACGAAGCGGAAGATCGCCTGCTCGCCGTAGGCGCGGGCGAGGTACTCGTAAAAGTAGGCGCCGTAGAGGTACTGCTTGGATAGCGGCAGCGCGCGCCCGTCGGCGTTCAGCTCCGCCAGCGTCTTGAATCCGCGCGCGCGTTCGGCGCGCAGCCAGGCCTCGAACAGCGGGCCCTGCAGGCGACCGCGGCCGGCGGCCGGGTCGCTTTCGTTGTAGGTGGCGAGGCCCTCGATCGCCCACAGCGGCTGCCACACGTTCGGGAAGAACCACGGCACACGGCCGAAGATCCACTGCAGCACGCGCGGCGCGCCGCGCACCTTGTCCAGGTGCACGACGTGGGTGAACTCGTGCACCAGCAGCAGTTGCAGCCAGTCGCTGTTGTCCAGCAGCTCCCCCTCGTCCGGCGGCGCGAGAAAAATGCCCATCGTGTTGAAGGGCAGCGGGGTGGAGAAGCCGTTGGCGAGATCCAGCTCGGAGAAAAGCACGATCTCGGTGCGGCCGCGCGGCTCCCACTGCAGCTGGCGCGTCACGCGCGGATAGATGCCCTCGGCGAGCGCGGCCACCCGCTCGGCCAGCGCCCGCTGCTCGGCGCGGTAGTGGATGCGAAAGTGCTCGGTGTCGGCGCTGCGCCAGTCGGCGCGCGGGTCAGGCCCCACCGCGTGCGCCCGCATGGCACCGAGGAACAGACAGATGGCCAGAAGGAACCCGCGCCCGCGCATCGAACCCACCTCCCCCCGCAAGGGGCGTAAGACTAGCGGGGCTGGGGTATCCCCCGCCCTCATCCAATCGGCGGTGTTGTGCTGCGACGACGCCGGCCGCCTAGGCGGAGGGCGGCTCGCTCAGGGCCAGCGACTGCCTGCGTTCGCGGAAGACCAGCGGGCGCTCGATCCCCCCTGGGCGCTCGGCCCGCTGCAGGGCGGCCGTTACGGCGCCATGGTGGGGGCTCTTGTCGCACACGGGGTCGGCGGCGTATGGGTCGTGGGCCAGCAGGTACGCCTGACAGCGGCAGCCGCCCAGGTCGCGCTCGCGCTCCGGGCAACTGGCGCACGGCTCCTTCATCCAGCCAGTGCCGCGGAAGCGGTTGAAACCGTCGGACTCGAACCACGCCTCGCGCACGCTCACCCGGCGCACGTTCGGAAAGGACAGCCCCGGCAGCATGCGTGCGGTGTGGCAGGGCAGCGCGGTACCGTCCGGGGTCACGGTCATGAAAGTCGTGCCCCAGCCGTTCATGCAGCGCTTCGGCCGCGTCTCGTAATAATCGGGCACGACGAAATACAGCTTCATCGTGCCGGCCAGCCGCTGGCGCCAGCGCTGCGTGGCCTGCTCGGCGGCCTGCAATTGGGCCCGCGTCGGCAGCAGGTGGTCGCGGTTCAGGTGTGCCCAGGAGTAGTACTGCGTGTTGGCCAGTTCCAGGTAATCGGCGCCCAGCCGCACGGCCATCTCGATGATGGTATCGATGTGGTCGATGTTGAGCCGGTGCAGCACGCAGTTCAGCACCATCGGATAGCCGTGCCGCTTCACCAGCTCGGCCACGCGCCGCTTCAGCTCGAAGGTGCGGGTGTGCGACAGAAAGTCGTTGATCTCGCGCGTGGAGTCCTGAAAGGAGACCTGGATGTGGTCGACGCCGGCCGCCTTCAGCGCGCCGAGCCGGGCGTCGGTCAAGCCCACGCCGGAGGTGATCAGGTTCACGTAGTAGCCGAGCCGGTGCGCCTCCGCGGCGATTTCCTCCAGATCGTCGCGCAGCAGCGGCTCGCCGCCGGACAGCCCGAGCTGCACCGCGCCTAGCTCGCGCGCCTCGCGCAGCACGCGCACCCAGTCGGCGGTGGTCATCTCGTCTTCGACGCGCGCGAAGTCGATCGGGTTGTAACAGAACACGCACTGCAGGGGGCAGCGGTAGGTCAGCTCCAGCAGCAGCCACAGCGGCGCGCCCGGTCCGTTCATGCGGCGATCTCCAGCCAGCCGCGCGCCAGCGCCTGCGCGACGAACTCGCGCACGTCGTCCTGCAGGTCGGCGCCGCCGTAGGCTTCACGCAGCTCGGCGACGATCTGCGCCAGCGTGCGCGTACCGTCGCAGCGGCGCAGGATCTCCGCCGCGCTGGCATTCAGCTTCACCATTCCCTCCGGATACAGCAGCACATGCGCCTGCTGGGCCGGCTCCCACTGCAGGCGCAGGCCGCGCCCGATGGCCGGACGCGCACCGTCGGCGGGCGCGGGCGCGCTCACGGGCGCACCCCGTAGGCGGCCGCGAGCGCGTCGTTCATCGCCCACAGCACGTCCAGCTTGAACGACAGGATCTGCAGGGCGCGCTCCTGCTGCGCGCGGGTGCGGAAGTGCTCCAGCGTCAGCGCCAGCCCGTGTTCGACGTCGCGCCGCGCCAGGCCGACGCGGCTCTGAAAGTAGCGCAGTCCCTCGGGCTCGATCCACGGATAGTGCTGCGGCCAGTTGGCGAGTCGTTGGCGGTGGATCTCCGGGGCGAACAGCTCGGTGAGCGACGAGCACACCGCCTCCTGCCAGGGCGCCCGGCGCGCGAAATTCACGTAGGCGTCGACGGCAAAGCGCACCCCCGGCAGCACGTCGGCGAGACTTTCCACATGCGCACGCGACAGCCCCACCGCCTGCGCCAGCCGCAGCCAGGATTCGATGCCACCCGGATCGTCGCCGTAGCCGTCGTGGTCGAGGATGCGCTGCACCCACAGGCGCCGCACGGCGCGGTCCGGGCAGTTGGACAGAATCGCCGCATCCTTGATCGGAATGCTGATCTGGTAGTAGTAGCGGTTGGCGACCCAGGCGCGGATCTGCTCCGGCGTGGCCTTGCCGGTGTTCAGCATCACGTTGAACGGATGATGGATGTGGTAGCGCGGCGCCAGCGCGCGCAGGCGGGCCTCGAATTCCTCCCGGCTCCAGGCGGGCTCGCTCACAGGTCGATCTCCATGCCATCGAAGGCGACCTCGACGCCGAGGCGCTCCAGCGCGTGGCGCTCTTCGGAGTCTTCGTCGAGGATCGGGTTGGTGTTGTTGATGTGGATCAGCACGCGCCGGGTGCGCGGCGGCAGGCGCGCCAACCACTCCAGCATGCCGCCAGGGCCGCTCTGCGGCAGATGGCCGATGTCGCGCGCAGTCTTGGCGCCGGCGCCGAGGCGGATCATCTCGTCGTCCGACCAGAACGTGCCGTCGACCAGCACACAGTCGGCCTCCCGCATGCGCGCCCAGATTTCCTCGTCGATCGCCGCCAGTCCCGGCGCGTAGAAGACGCGACGGCCGCTGCCCGCGGCGGCGATCTCCAGCGCGATGTTGTCGCCGCGCCGCGGGCGATCCCGGAAGGGCGAATACGGCGCCGGCTTGCCGGCGACCGCAAAGGCGCGCCAGCGCGTCTGCGGCAGGCCGTCGACCACGAAGGGCGTGCCGTCCGGTTCGATGCGTCGGCGCGCCACGCCGCAGTAATGCGACAGCGCCGGCAGGATGGGCAAACTTTCGCTGAGGTCGGCGTGGACCGCGTCGGTGCACCACAGCGGCCAGGGACGCGTGGCCTCGCGCAGCAGCAGCAGGCCGGTCGCATGGTCGATTTGGCCGTCGACGAGCACGATGGCCACCAGCGCACTGTCGCGCAGCGCCCGTGCCGGCTGCAGGTCGGCGTGGGCGCGCAGCTGCGCGAGCACGTCCGGCGAGGCGTTGACAAGCGCCCAGCCGCCGCTGCCGTCGTCGCGCACCGCGACCGAGGACTGCGTGCGCGGGCGCGCGCGCAGGCGGCCGCTGCGCAGCCCGGCGCAGTTGCGGCAGTTGCAGTTCCACTGCGGGAAGCCGCCGCCCGCCGCCGAGCCGAGTACGCGCAGCTTCACCCGGATCCACCCCGCGGACCGCCGGCCCGACACGGCCGAGGCGGTCGCGCGCTCAGGACTCAGCGATTGGCGATGTACATCGTGATTTCCATGCCGAAGCGCCAGTCGATCGCTTGCGGTTTTTGCCAGACCATGACGTTCTCCTTTCGAAGTGTTGCAGTCGGCGCACCCGCCCGTGCAGGACGCCGGCGCCGATCCTGCGCCGGCGAGCGGCCGCCGCCAATGGCTGGGGCGTGAACGCGGCCTCATGATTTTCTTGAGGCGCGGTCGTTGTACCCTCGGCATCGTGAAGCTGCGCACGCGCTTGAACCTGATCGTCGCTGGCTTGAGCACGCTGCTGGTCGGCACGCTCGTATACCTGCAGATCGACAGCGCGCGCCGCAGCGTGCGCGAGGAGATCGCCGCCGCCAACATCGTCGCCTCGCAACTGCTCGGACGCATCGCCTGGATCTACACCAATGCCGGCGGCGAGGCGCTGCGCCGATTTCTCGAGCAGCTCGGGCGCGTGCGCGCCAACGAGATCACGCTCCGCGCCGCCGACGGCACGGTGCTGTACCGCTCGCCGCCGCCCACCTACAAGGCCGGGCGCGAGGCGCCGGCCTGGTTCGCGCGCCTGCTGCTGCCGGACACCAAGCCGCAGTCGTTCGCCCTCGGCGATGGCGCGCTGCTGATCCTGGAGGCCAACCCCTCGCGCGCCATCTTGGACGGCTGGGACGACTTGCTGCGGCTACTGTCGGTGGTCGGGCTGGCGCTGATCGCGGTGCACGCGGCGGCCTTCTGGCTCATCGCGCGCGCGCTCCGACCGTTTCCGCAGATCGTCGCGGCGCTGCGGCGACTGCAGGCCGGCGAGCTCGGCCACCGCCTGCCCGCCTTCGCGGGCGAGGAGGCGCGCGCCATCGGCGCCGCCTTCAACAATATGGCGCAGGCGATCCAGGACAAGGTCGCGGCCGAACGCGCAGCGCGCGAGGCCGAGGCGCGGCTGCAGGAGCGGCGCGAGTTGGCGCGCGCGGTCGAGCAGCGCCTAGAGGAGGAACGGCGCCTGATCGCGCATGAGCTGCACGACGAATTCGGGCAGTCCGTGACCGCCATCCGCAGCCTGGCCAAGGCGATCGAGCAGACCGCAGACGCGCAGGCGGCCGAGGCGGCGCGGCTGATCGCCAGCGAGGCGGCGCGCCTGTACGACGCGATGCACGGCCTGATCCCGCGCCTGGCGCCGCTGACGCTGGACTCGCTCGGGCTGGCGGCGACACTGGAGACGCTGGTCACCGACTGGCAGCGCCGCCATCCCGGCGTGCGTATCACGCTGGCGCAAGCGCTGCCCGAGGGGCTGGGCGCCAGCGCGGCGCTGACCGTCTACCGTGTGGCGCAGGAGGGGCTGATCAACGCGCTGCGGCACGGGCGCCCGCAGCACGTCGCGCTCGAGGTGCACGCCGCCGACGGCCAGTTGACGGTCAGCGTGGAGGACGACGGCGTCGGCCTGCCGGCCGATTGGGCGCGCGCGGGCCGCTTCGGGCTGCGCGGCCTGCGCGAGCGCGTCGAGCAGCTCGGCGGCCGTCTGAGCGTGGCCAACCGCGACGCCGGCGGCGTGCGGCTGGCG
>JANWUU010000325.1 GCA_025057735.1 Burkholderiaceae bacterium | reverse complement strand
GCGTCCGCGCCGCCCGCGCGTCGAACGCGAGCACAATGCCGCGCCGAGCGCGCCCCGGCCAGCGCCGCGGCGCGTTCGATGGCAAGTTCGCGCGCACGCCAGCGCGCTCGCGCTGGCGGTCGCCCGTTCGCCCGTGGCCGCCACCTCGAAGACGGCATTTCCGAGATCGCCCGTGGCCCGTACGGCGCTTGCGAGGCTGCCGGCCAGACAGGAGCACAGACAGGCGCCCGAAAGCGGCTTGCTCGTACCTGAGGATCGCTTCCGGGCAGCGCCTGCGCACAGGGCAAAGGGCGGGTGCGACCCGCGCAATTCACGCAGGCAATCGGCTCCCGTGTAACGGCGGTGTGACGCCCGCCCCGCTACATCTGCGCCGTCATCTAGCCCCATGGGAGCGACGGCCATGAAGCGGATCCCCGATGTCTATCGCCTGAGTTCGTTCGCCGCGGCCTTCGCCGCGAGCCTGATCGCCTTCGATGCCGCCGCGCAGGCGAAACCGGCACCTTTGCCGGCACCCGGCAGCACGCGCGCTGCCACCGGGCCGGGTACCCAGACCGAGGACGAGCTGTACGTCGGCAAGCGGCGCAGCGCCGATGCCTGGTGCGAAGACGATTGCCGCTCGGCCGCCAAACCTGCCGCCGGCCTTCCGCGCAGCGGCGTCAGTCTGCCGGCGGCCGCTGGCGCCGCTCCGAGCGTGGCCCCCCGCTCGCCGCAGGGCAGCGATCCCGCCACAGCCGGTCCGCTGGGCGTCCGCGGTCCAAGAACGACCGACGTGAACCGGCCTGGCTGGCGCGGTGTGGCTGGAGGCGACGAAGACCTCGACGAACTGGAAATTCGGCGGCGGACGGTCGAGGGAGAGGGCCGACCGAGCCTCTCCGGCGCCACGGTGACGCCGCGGCCGGGCGCCGGTACGTCGCCCAACACACAGCGCCCGGTGGACAGCGACGGTCGGCCCAGCCTCTCGGGCGTGACTCCGGCGCCGCGGCCGGGACCGATGGTTTCGCCCAATGTCGCGCGCGAAGCTGGGTCTGGGGCGGCCGGACAGGCGTCGCCCGTAGGGTCGCCCGTGGGGTCGGCCGCTAGCCCGCAGCACCGGACCCGGTGAGGACACCGTGTCCGCCCTCCGGCCGATACGCACCGATGGCGGGCCATCGAAATCGCATGTGGGTGACTTGGCTCCTGCAGGCCAGTCTTGTCACGATCGCCGCTATCCCTGGCCCGCCCGTGTAGGCCTCGTATGGCTGGTGCTCGGCAGCACCGCCGCCGCGCAGTCGTTTCAGGACCTGCTAAAGCGCGGAGCGGAGGAGATCAAGCGCGCGGTGGAGCAGCCCGCGCGCGAGGCCGCGAAGCCGCCCGCACCGTCGCCGCCGCCCACGCCGAGCGCACCGGCGGCGGGCGCCGCGACCGGCGGCGCAACGACCGCTGCCTCGGCAACGCCTGCCGGCGACCTGCCGCCCGGCTGGAAGCCGCGCGGCCCGTACGACGAGGAGAAGGCCTTCGTCGCACCGCAGGCCACCGCGAAAGTCGCTCCCGACGGCGTGCGGTCGCTGCCCCCGCAGGTCATCAAGGACCGTGCGCACTCGACGCGGCTGCTGGTCGACAACCCCTACCTCGACCCGGTGGATCCGTTCTTCAACATCCCGCGCCGGATGGCGTGCCTGCCCGACGGCAGCCTCGCCGTCTTCTCCACGGCCAAGCTGCATCGGGACGGGCGGATGAAGGGCAATCCGTACGCCACCGGGCTGTGGCGCATCGCGCCGGACGGTGCGATCACGGCGTTCGACCGCGCACGCCACGTCCTGAGCGAGGGCAAGGATCCGGAGTGCGGCGTGACGGTCGGGCGCAGCGGGCTCGATCCGGCGGGCGTCAATCCCATCAGCGTGGCGCCCGACGGCAGCCTGCTGTTTTCATATCGCACCGCCTGGGCGTTCGGTCGCTGGGCGCGCGTGCTGCGCGTCACCGCGCAGGGCTTCGTCGAGCCGGTGCCGAACAGCGATCCGCTGGCCTGCGCGCCGCAGCCCCCGGAGCCCTACCGCAAGACCTTCAACAACGTGTCCGCGACGGCGCGTGACGGCGCGGGCAACACGTGGGTCATGGACGCCTGCCAGCTCAAGCAGGTAGCGCCGGACGGCACCGTGAGCACGCTGCTGGACAAGTCGCAGGTCTGCCCGGACGACCGCACGCGCGACCAGTGGGTGCTCGGCGACCACATGGCGTGGGACGCCGCGCGCGGCGAGATGGTGATGGGTGGCACCGTGACGTCGGGCACGCCGCGCGACCGGTACTCGACGATTTGGCGCGTGCGGCCCGACGGCAGCTTCCGTCGCGTCTATGCCGTCGCGGCCCTCGGCACGCTCGGGCTGCGGCAGGGCTCGAGCGTCAGCGCAATCGCGATCGACGGCAAGGGCGTCATCCACTTCGGCGACACGTTCCTGGGCGCGGCCGACGGCGGCAAGATCGTCCGGCTGGTCGACGAAGCCAAGGGCCGCGTCGAGGTCGTCGCCGGCGCGCCGCGCCCGACCAACGTCCAGCACGCCGACGGGCCGGCGAGGCAGGCGCACTTTGGCACGGTCAGTGGCCTGTGCTTCGCGCCGGACGGCACGCTGTACGTGCACGACGCCAGCCATCTTATCCGCAAGATCACGCCGGCCGGGCAGGTGACCACATGGGCGTTCTGATGCGCGCCGCGAAAGAACTCGTGGCCCTCGCCTCGCGCTTCGGCTCGGCCAGTTGCCGCCGATCCCTTGTCATCGCTGCTGCCGCGGTCGTCGCGGGCGCCTTGGGGCTTTCGGCGTCGGCTCAGATGCCGACCCCGAAGGAGATGCAAGAGGCGATGCGCGAGATGCAGCGCGCGATGGACAGCCTCACGCCCGAGCAGCGCAAGATGATCGAGGACGCGCAGCGGAGTCTGGTCAACTCGCCCGGCGCAGGCGACGAGGTGCACGTGCCCGCGCGCGATGCGGCGCGCATCGCCAAGGTGCCGCGCCAGCCGCTGACCGGCGCACAACTGAAAGCGCACGTGGCTTCGCTGCAACCCAAGCTGCGGCAGGCGCTGTCGCGAGAGGCGCTGCGGCGCGCCGAGCACGTGGAGGACGTGCAGCGCAAGGCGGGCGGCGACCTGACTGCACGCCTGCGCGATGCGGCCAATGGCCTTGCCGCCTGGGGCGCGTGGCCCGAGGCGACCTTCCTGATGGGGAAGGTGGCGCTCGCCAGCGGCCATGCGCAAGATCTGAACAACTTGGCGGCGTTCCTGACGATGCAGAAGGCGCCGCAGGCCGCGCTGCCGATCCTGATCACATTGGATGCGCGCTATCCGAACAACAGCACGATCCTGAACAACCTCGGCCAGGCCTGGTTCGAACTGGGCGAGCTCAAGGAAGCCGAACGGGTGCTGATCCTTGCAGTGCGGCGCAGCCCAAACCACCCGCAGGCCAACGTGACGAAGTCGCATATCGAAGAGGCGCGGGGCGACAAGGCGGCGGCGCAGGCGTCGATGCGCGCGGCGATCCGCGGCGGCTTCAGCGAGGACAAAGCGCAGCGGCTGGCACGGCTCGGCGGCCGGCTTCAGGCCGGCGACGTCGAGTGGAAGCTGCCGATGCCGCAGGATGCCCTTGGCCTGTCGCGCTTTGTGCTCCCGCCGTACCCGGACAGCTACTCCGCGTACCTTGATTTGAAGCCAGCTTGGACGGCGTTCTGGACACAGGTTCGCTCCATCGTCGCCGACCGCGAGCGCCGAGTACAAGTCTTGGCCGCCAAGGAGCCGTGGCGGGCTGACGTGTCCTTTCGCGGTCCGCTTGCCGCGAAGGCACGGGCGCTCGCGCGCGACATCGAGCAGCGCAGAAAGCCCGAGGCGGATCGATTGCAGGCCGAGCGGCGCGCGGCGCTCCAGCAGCTCGACGAAGCCTTCAACCGGGGGCAGCGGGAGATCGAGGCGATCCACGAGAAAGGCCGCCAGCGATACCGGAACGTCCCGGGTGGCTATCAGTACGACTACACCTGTGCGGAGGTCGGCGCTGCCATCGACAAGACGTTTGCCGGCTACGCGCGTCTCGAGTCGGCCGAACGCGCGATCCGCGAGTTCGAGCGGCGCTTGGTGGGCGAACTTGCCTATCTCGACCAGTTCCAGAGGTCGCCGGAGTCCTTCGAGCTGGCCAAACTCCAATGGCAAGGGCGCTTCCTGACCGCGCTCGGTGGCGGGTCGTTCGACGAGCCGGCGGACCGATACCGGCATAGCGACTACCGCAACATCTGCATCAAGGGTCGGAGCCACGGTCAGGCACGTCGCGGTGGCGGCACGCTTGCCGATTTCGACGATCTGCACTGCCAGCACATCGTTGACTTCACCGTCCATGGCATTGGCTCGATCCAGGTGCACTGCAACCGCATGGAGACGAAGCTCGAGCCCTTCGGGGTTCCGCTGAGAGCCGGCTGGACCGAGGATCTGAACAAGGACCGCGTCCTGACCGCGTCGGTCGAGGTCGACGCCAAGGGCATGACGGTCGGCGGACGCGGCGAATTCGACGAGCAGGGCCTGACTCGCGGCGGGGTCAGCGTGAGCGGCGGCGTGGACACCCGCGCGGCCGGCGGTCCGCTTGAGATCGGCGTGAGCGCCCGCGGCGGTATCGGCGTCGAATTCGACCGCAGCGGCGTCACCGACGTGCGCATCGAGGCCGGCATCGGTGCCCAGGTGGCAGGCAGCCTGCCGGGTACCCAAGCCGGCACACAGGCCGGCACCAAAGTCAGCGGGACCTGGAGCTGGAACGCCGGCGCCAGCGCCGGCGCCAGCGGCAACTTCGATCGATCAGTCTTCTGAAACGCCCCCGAGGAGAGAAACACCATGCTGCTTCATCGCCTGACGATCCCATTCACGGGTATTTCTTTGGTCTTCGGCGCGGCGGTCGCACCGATTGCCGTCGCCCAGCCGAAAGGCGAGGAGTGGGAATACGCGCTGACGATGCAGATGGAGGGGATGAAGATGCCGCTGCCGCCAAGCAGGGTATGCCTGCGGCCCGACGAGGGCCATGCGCCGGAGACCGAAAAGCATTGCACGTTCAAAGAGCGCAAGGTCAGCGGCGCGACGACTACGTTCCACATCGTCTGCGGCCCGCCGGACCCCGGCGAAGTGAAGGGCAGCTACACGCGCAAGGGCGACCGCGTCGAAGGCCGCTACACGATCAAGCGGGGCGCCAACACGATGACCGTGCAGGCGGATGGCCGCAGGCTCGGCCGTTGCGATCCGTCGAAAGCGCCGGCGTTCAGGAGTCCGTCGTGAGCGCCGATCGCAGTGCTTCGATCATGGGGCGCCACCTGCTGTTGCTCGTGCTGACGCTGTCGTGGCCGCCGGGTCCGGCGTCGCAGACGTCCGCCGAGCAGGAGCGATGGCAGCGCGCGACGCGCGAGCGGATCGAAGCGCTGCCGCTGTCGCGCGAAGAGAAGGACCGTCTGTATCAGCAGCAGCTTCAGGCGCTGAAGCCGGGGCCGGCCGGTAACGAGAAATGGCTGAAGGCGCGCGAGATCTATTACCGCATCGTCGGCGAATACGCCGACCGCACGTCGCTGGATACCCACGGCGACGCGCGCGTGACCGATCGCGTCGAGATCGAATTCGTGCTCGACCCGCGCACGTTGATGCACAAGGGCGACATCGTGATCCGCAACGAGCGCAGCCAGATCGAAGACGTCCAGCCCGGAATCAAGGGGTGCCGGGCGCCGACCCTGCACGGCCCCTTCGAGTTCTACACGCTGGAGGCCGTCGAGCCGCTTGTGCCGGGCGGCCCCCTGGGTCCGCAGGCGCAGGTGCGGTTCGTGCGCGAGTATCCGTCGATGACGGTGGCGCACGTTTGCACGGCGAGCCGGCGGGTCGAGGCCCGCACCGAGCGCGAGACGCGGCCGCTGCGCATTCCGCTGACAGGCGAGTTTCTGCAGCGGAAGGCGGACACGATCGTCGTCAAGGAGCTCGGCTGGACCTGGACCTACCGGGCCACCCCGCGTTGATCGAGTCGAGGACTACCCCAGATGAGTGCATCGGCATGGG
>JANWUU010000027.1 GCA_025057735.1 Burkholderiaceae bacterium | reverse complement strand
GGCTGCGAATACCTGGACATGATCACGCCGCAGTACATCGCCGATCTCGTCTCCTGGGGCGCCATCGGCGCGCGCACGACCGAAAGTCAGGTGCACCGCGAACTGGCCAGTGGTCTGTCCTGCCCGGTCGGCTTCAAAAACGGCACGGACGGCAACGTGCGCATCGCCGCCGAGGCGATCCGCGCCGCGCAACAGCCGCATCACTTCCTGTCGGTCACCAAGGGCGGCCATTCGGCCATCGTCTCCACCAAGGGCAACGAGGACTGCCACATCATCCTGCGCGGTGGGCGCGCACCGAACTTCGACGCCGCCAGCATCGAAGCGGCCTGCCAGGAGCTCGCCCGCAACGGCTTGGCGCAGCGGCTGATGGTCGATGCCAGCCACGCCAACAGCCAGAAGAAGCACGAGAACCAGATTCCGGTCTGCGAGAACCTCGCGCAGCAGCTCGAGGCCGGCGAGGCGCGCATCATCGGTGTGATGATCGAAAGCCATCTGGTGGCGGGCCGGCAGGATCTGGTGCCCGGCAAACCGCTCGTCTACGGCCAGTCGATCACCGATGCCTGTCTGGGCTGGGACGACAGCGTGCAGGTGCTCGAGCGGTTGGCCGCCGGCATGCGCGCCCGGCGCCTGCGCGCGGCCAACAGTTCCGGCAAGTAGGGCGCACGGCGCCGGGGTGGCGGCCCCCGCCCGCGGCCGTCACGCGCCGCCGCCCTGCGTCTTGCGCGGCTGCCAGAGCACGTCGGCTCCGCCGGCGGCGCGGTTCAGTACGCGCGCCAGTACGAACAGCAGGTCCGACAGGCGGTTCAGATACTGGCGCGGGGCGGCGTTGACCGCCTCCTGGGCGGCGAGCTCGACCACCGCCCGCTCGGCGCGGCGGCAGACGGCGCGGCACACGTGGGCGAGCGCCGCCGCGCGGCTGCCGCCGGGCAGGATGAATTCCGCCAGCCGCGGCAGATCGGCGTTGTAACGCGCCAGCAGCGCATCGAGGCGCGCGACCTGCTCGTCCTTGATCATCGAGTGGCCGGGGATGCACAGCTCGCCGCCGAGGTCGAACAGATCGTGCTGGACGTCGGCCAGATCGGCGCGCACCTGCTCCGGCATCGGCTCGGTCAGCAGTAGACCGATGAACGAGTTCAGCTCGTCGATCTCGCCCAGCGCGCGGATGCGCGCGCTGTCCTTGCGCGTGCGCGTGCCGTCGCCCAGCCCCGTAGACCCATCGTCACCCGTGCGGGTGGCGATCGCGGTCAGCCTCTTGCCCATGGTTCGCGCGGCCTACAATGGTTGCGCTCTTGGCCTGCACCGTCTGCCAGAGCCGGTGAAACCCCCGCGCGCCGCGCCGGCACCGGCCGGCCGGCGACACGCTCGACAACAGGGACCGCATTATGAACGCGCCCGCTTCCCTCACCGCCCTACGCCGTCCGCTTCCCGAAGCCTTTGCGGAACGTCTGCGCGCCACATTCGGCGCCAAGGTGTCGTTTGCCGCCGCCGTGTGCGAACACCACGGCCGCGACGAATCCGCCTATGCGCCGATTCCGCCCGACGCGGTGCTGTTCGCAGAGTCGACCGATGACGTGGCCGCGCTGGTGCGCCTGGCCGGCGAGTACCGGGTGCCGGTGATCCCGTTCGGCGTCGGCTCTTCGCTCGAAGGCCATCTGCTGGCGGTGCAGGGCGGCGTGAGCGTGGATCTGTCGCGGATGAACCGGGTGCTCGCGGTCCACCCGGAGGATTTGACCGTCACCGTGCAACCGGGCGTCACCCGCAAGCAGCTAAACGAGGAGCTGAAATCCACCGGCTTTTTCTTTCCGATCGACCCGGGCGCGGATGCGACGATCGGCGGCATGACCGCCACGCGCGCCTCCGGCACCAACGCCGTGCGCTACGGCACGATGCGCGAGAACGTGCTGGCGCTCGAGGTGGTCACCGGCGAGGGCAAAGTGATCCGCACCGCGCGGCGCGCGAAAAAATCGAGCGCCGGGTATGACCTGACGCGGCTGTTCGTCGGCTCGGAGGGGACGCTGGGCGTGATCACCGAGATCACGCTGCGCATTTATCCGCTGCCGGAGGCGATCTCGGCGGCGATCTGCTCGTTCCCAACGGTGGACGCCGCCGTGCGCACGACGATCGCCACCATTCAGCTCGGCGTGCCGATCGCGCGCTGCGAACTGCTGGACGCGCTGACGGTGAAGGCCGTCAATGCCCATGCCAAGCTCGGGCTGCCGCAGATGCCGCTGCTGCTGTTCGAGTTCCACGGCAGCGCAAGCAGCGTGCGCGAGCAGGCCGAGACCGTGCAGATGATCGCCAAAGAACATGGCGGGCGCGATTTCCAGTGGGCGACCACGCCGGAGGAGCGCACGCGGTTATGGAGCGCGCGCCACAACGCCTACTTTTCCTGCCTGCAGCTTAAGCCTGGCTGCCGCTGCTCGACCACCGATGTGTGCGTGCCGATCTCGCGCCTGGCTGAGTGCATCGGCGAGACGGTCAAGGACGTCGAGCAAAGCGGCCTGCTGGCGCCGATCCTCGGCCACGTGGGCGACGGCAATTTCCACTGCGCGATCCTGCTCGACCCGAACGACCCGCGCGAAGTCGAGGCGGCCGAGGCGCTGAACCGCCGCATCGTCGAGCGGGCGCTGGCCGCCGACGGCACCTGCACCGGCGAGCACGGCATCGGCCTGCACAAGATGGACTTCCTGCTGCAGGAGCTCGGCGCCGATGCGGTCGATCTGATGGCGCGTATCAAGCGCGCGTTCGATCCTCTGAACATCCTGAACCCAGGCAAGGTGCTGTACCTCTGATGCCGGCGCGCTGCGCCGCGACGATGTAGTCGGCGAGATTCCGCAGGTCGTGGGCTTTCAGCACGCCGCGCAACTGCGCCTTGCGGGCTGCGCACCCTCGATCACCGCAGGCAGCCAGCGCGCAAGCTGCCGGGTGTCATCGGTCTTCACACCCCGGTTGGAAAGCATCGCGCGCCGCGCCGCGACATCGCTATGACAGGCGCGGCAGGCCGCCACCGGCGCAGCGGTGGCCGCCGCCGTATCGCCGCACAGCCGCGCCCTGCGTGCAGCATCCTGTGCGCGGGCCGCCGCGCCCACGGCCGTGAGCGCTACCGCCACGACGGCGTCTCGCATCGCACCCCCCTTTGCCGCGCATGGTTGCCCGGCCAAGCCACGACGTTTTGTGGCAGGACAAACCGCCTGCGCGTCTGTGCTAGCGTTGCTGCGCCATGAACGCCCCCGCCGAGCTGAAGCCTGCATCGCCGCCGGCCGACGGCCGCGGAGCGATCGACCCGCAGCGGCAGCGGCAGGTCGTGGCCGCCCTGCGCGCGGCGCTGCCCGAGCACTGCCTGCTTTATCGCGAGGAGGACACGCGTCCGTACGAGTGCGATGCGCTGACGCTGTACCGGCAGTTGCCGATGGTGGTCGCGCTGCCGGAGACCGTCGCGCAGGTGCGGCAGGTGCTGCGTATCTGCCATGCGCTGGGAGTGCCGGTGGTGCCGCGCGGCGCCGGCACCTCGCTGTCTGGCGGCGCGCTGCCGCACGCGGCCGGGGTGCTGCTGTCGATGGCGAAGTTCAACCGCATCCTGGCGATCGATCCGCGGGCGCGCACCGCGACCGTAGAGCCGGGCGTGCGCAATCTGGCGATCTCGGAAGCGGCGGCACCCTATGGGCTGTACTACGCGCCGGATCCCTCGAGCCAGATCGCCTGCACGATCGGCGGCAACGTGGCGGAGAACGCTGGCGGCGTGCACTGCTTGAAGTACGGCCTGACCGTGCACAACGTGCTCGCCGTGCGCGGGTACACGAGCGACGGCGAGGAGGTCGTCTTCGGCAGCCGGGCGCTGGACGCGCCGGGGCTGGACTTGCTGGCGCTTGTGATCGGCTCCGAGGGGATGCTGGCAGTGGCCACCGAAATCGTGGTGAAGCTGGTGCCGAAGCCGCAGGTTGCCCGCTGCATCATGGCCAGTTTCGACGATGTGGAAACCGCGGGGCAGGCGGTGGCGGCGGTGATCGCCGCCGGCATCATCCCGGCGGGCCTCGAAATGATGGACCGGCAGGCCACCCGCATGGTGGAGCCGTTTGCCAACGCCGGCTATGACCTTCAGGCCGCCGCGATCCTGCTGTGCGAATCGGACGGCACGGCCGAGGAGGTCGAGGAGGAGATCGCGCGCATGAGCGAGGTGCTGCGGGCGGCCGGCGCCACACGCATCGCCGTGTCGCGCGACGAAGCCGAGCGGCTGCGCTTCTGGGCCGGGCGCAAGAACGCCTTTCCGGCCGCCGGACGTGTGTCGCCCGATTATTACTGCATGGACGGCACGATCCCGCGCAAGCAGCTCGGGCGGGTGCTCGCCGCAATCCAGAAGATGGAAGAAAAATACGGCCTGCGCTGCCCGAACGTCTTCCACGCCGGCGACGGCAACCTGCATCCGCTGATCCTGTTCGATTCCAACGATCCGGATTCGGTGGCGCGTGCCGAGGCCTTCGGTGCCGAGATCCTGGAGCTTTCGGTCGACGTCGGCGGCACCGTCACCGGCGAGCACGGCGTGGGCGTCGAAAAGCTCGACCAGATGTGCCGGCAGTTCGGGCGCGAAACACTGGAGGCGTTCTTCGCGGTCAAGCGCGCGTTCGATCCGGCCGGCATCCTGAACCCGGGCAAGGCCATACCGACACTGGCCCGCTGCGCCGAATACGGCAAGATGCACGTGCACCGCGGGCAACTGAAATTCCCGGATCTGCCGCGCTTCTGATGCTGGACGAATTCTGCGCCCGCATCCGGGAAGCGGCGGCGAGCAAAAGCCCGCTTTGCATCCGCGCCGGCGGCACCAAGGACTTCTACGGCAACGCGCCGCGCGGCGAGCCGTTCGATCCGCGCCCCTACGCGGGCATCGTCGCCTATGAGCCGACCGAGCTCGTCGTCACCGCGCGCTGCGGCACGCCGCTCGCGCAACTGGAGGCGGCGCTGGATGCGCAGGGGCAGATGCTGCCGTTTGAGCCACCGCATTTCGGCGCCGGCGCCACCGTCGGCGGCTGCATCGC
>JANWUU010000197.1 GCA_025057735.1 Burkholderiaceae bacterium | reverse complement strand
CAAGCGCGAGAGCGAGCAGGCGGCGATCCGCGCGCTGTTCATGGAGAAGCTGGACGTCGACGAGGAGATCGCCGACATCCTGATCAACGAGGGCTTCTCGACGCTGGACGAGATCGCCTACGTGCCGGTCAACGAGCTGCTGGAGATCGAAGCTTTCGACGAGGCAACCGTCGAGGAGCTGCGCACGCGCGCCCGCAACGCGCTGCTCACCGAGGCGATCGCGCGCGAGGAGAACCTGGAGAAGGTCGAGAAGGAAATGCTCGCGCTGGAGAGCATGGACACGGAGCTGGCCGCCAAGCTCGCCGCCAAGGGTATCCACACGCGCGACGCGCTGGGCGAGCTGGCCGTCGACGAACTGGTGGAGCTGACAGGCGTCAGCGAGGAGCGCGCCAGGACGCTGATCATGGGGGCGCGCGCCCACTGGTTCCAGCAGGCGCAGTGAGCGGGGGAAGGATATGCCGAGCAATACCGTCGCCCAATTCGCGACCGAGCTGAAGGTCGCGCCGCAGCTGCTGTTGGAGCAGTTGCGCGCCGCCGGCGTCAACAAGAGCGCCGAAACCGACCTGCTGACCGAGGAGGACAAGGCGCGCCTGCTGGAGTCGCTGCGGCGGGCGCATGGCGCGCAGGAAGTGGAGAAGCGCAAGATCACGCTGACGCGCAAGCAAACCACCGCCATCAAGCAGGCCGACGCCACCGGCAAGGCGCGCACGATCCAGGTCGAGGTGCGCAAGAAGCGCGTCTTCGTCAAGCGCGACGACCTGACGGCGCCGCCCGAGGTCGAGGCGGCGCCGGTCACCCCGGTGATCGACGCCGCCGAACTGGCCAAGCGCGAGGAGGAGGCGCGGCGCGCGGCGGAGCTGGCCGCGCGGCAGGCGGCCGAGGCAGCCGAGCGGGCCGCGCGCGCGCAACGCGAGGTGCAGCGCGCCGAGCAAGAGCAGCAGGCGCAGCTGGAGGCGGCGCGCGCGCGCGAGGCGGAGGCGAAGGCCGAGGCGCAGCGACTGGAGGCCGAGCGTGCCGCCGCGCAGAAGGCGGCCGAGGAGGCGCGCGCGGCGCAGGAGCGGGCACGGCGGGCGGTCGAGGACGAGGTGGCGGCGATCAAGAGCATGATGGCCGCGCCGAAAAAGGTGCTGAAGGCGCCCGGCACCGAGGGCACGCTGCACAAGCCGGCGCCGAAGGTGGAGGCGAAGCCCGCCGTCGAAGCCAAGAAGGAGGAGAAGAAGCCGGGCGTCAAGGAGGTCAAGTCCGGCAAGCTCGCCTCCAGCTGGTCCGAGGAGGCCGCCAAGAAGCGCGCCATCAAGACGCGCGGCGACACGCTCGGCGGCGCGGTGCAGTGGCGCGGGCCGAAGGGGGCGCGCAAGCACGGCAAGGGCGAAGGCGAGGAGCGTGCCGCCGCCGCACCGGCGGAGCCGGTGGCGCGCGAAATCGCCGTGCCGGAGACGATCACGGTGGCCGATCTCGCCCACAAGATGGCGGTGAAGGCCTCCGAGGTGATCAAGGTCCTGATGAAAATGGGCCAGATGGTCACGATCAACCAGGTGCTCGATCAGGACACGGCGATGATCGTGGTCAGCGAGATGGGGCACACGCCGGTGGCGGCCAAGGTGGACGATCCGGAGGCGTTGCTGGCGGAGGCGGCGGCGAGCGCCGGCAGCGAGGCTCAGGCCGAGCCGCGCCCGCCGGTGGTCACGATCATGGGCCATGTGGACCACGGCAAGACCTCGCTGCTCGACTACATCCGCCGCACTAAGGTGGCGGCGGGCGAGGCCGGCGGGATCACCCAGCACATCGGCGCCTACCACGTGCAGACGCCGCGCGGCATCATCACGTTCCTGGATACGCCCGGCCACGAGGCTTTCACGGCAATGCGCGCGCGCGGCGCCAAGGCGACCGACATCGTCATCCTGGTCGTGGCCGCCGACGACGGCGTCATGCCGCAGACCAAGGAGGCGATCGCGCACGCCAAGGCGGCCAAGGTGCCGATCGTGGTGGCGCTGAACAAGATCGACAAGCCGGAGGCCAATCCCGAGCGCGTCAAGCAGGAGCTGGTCGCCAACGAGGTGGTGCCGGAGGAATACGGTGGCGACTCGCCGTTCGTGCCGGTGTCGGCCAAGACCGGGCAGGGCGTGGACGAGCTGCTCGAGCAGGTGCTGCTGCAGGCGGAGATCCTGGAGCTGAAGGCGGTCCGCAATGCTCCCGCCAAGGGCCTGATCATCGAATCCAAGCTGGACAAGGGCCGCGGGCCGGTGGCCACCGTGCTGGTGCAGTCGGGCACGCTGAAGCGCGGCGACGTCGTACTGGCCGGGGCCGCCTTTGGCCGCGTGCGCGCGATGCTGGACGAGCACGGCAAGCAGGTGAGCGAGGCCGGGCCGTCGATTCCGGTGGAGATCATCGGCCTGTCGGACGTGCCGTCGGCCGGCGACGAGCTGCTGGTACTGGGCGACGAGCGCAAGGCGCGCGAGATCGCGCTGTACCGGCAGGGCAAGTACCGCGATACCAAGCTCGCCAAGCAGCAGGCGGCAAAGCTCGAGAACGTGTTCGAGTCGATGGCCGAAGGCGGCGCCAAGGTGCTGCCGTTGATCATCAAGGCCGACGTGCAGGGCTCGCAGGAGGCGCTGGTGCATGCCCTGACCAAGCTGTCCACCGACGAGGTCAAAGTGCAGATTGTGCATGCGCAGGTGGGCGGCATCACCGAGAGCGACGTCAACCTGGCGCTGGCCAGCAAGGCGGTGATCATCGGCTTCAACGTGCGCGCCGACCCGGCCGCGCGCAAGCTGGCGGAGACGCACGGCATCGACATCCGCTACTACAACATCATCTACGACGCGGTGGACGACGTGAAGGCGGCGCTGTCGGGCATGCTGGCGCCGGAGCAGCGCGAGCAGGTGCTCGGGCTGGTAGAGATCCGCCAGATCTTCCGCGTGCCGAAGGTGGGTGTCGTGGCCGGCTGCATGGTGCTGGACGGCGTGGTCAAGCGCACCGCGAACGCGCGCCTGCTGCGCGACAACGTCGTGATCTGGAGCGGCGAACTCGCCTCCCTGAAGCGTTTCAAGGACGACGTGCGCGAGGTCAAGGCCGGTTTCGAGTGCGGGCTGAGCCTGAAGGGCTACGAGGACATCAAGGAAGGCGACCAGCTCGAGATCTACGAAGTGCAGGAGGTCGCGCGCAGCCTGTAAGGGGCGGCCGCCCCGGCGGCCGCACCCGTGTCCGCGGCGGGCGGCGCGCGAAGGTGCATGAGAGCGAAGAAACCGGGACGCAGTCTGCGCATCGCCGACCAGATCCAGCGCGATCTGGCGGAGCTGATCGCGCGCGAGGTGCGCGACCCGCGCGTCGGCATGGTGACGATCAGCGCGGTCGAGATCACACCCGACTACGCGCACGCCAAGGTCTACTTCACCGTCATCGGCAGCGACCCGCAGGTGGCGGCCGAGGGCCTGAACGCGGCCGCCGGTCATCTGCACAACCTGCTGTTCAAGCGCCTGCGCATCCATACCGTGCCGCGCCTGCACTTCGTGCACGACCCGAGTGTGGCGCGCGGCTTCGAGATCGATCGCCTGATCGCGCAGGCCGTCGGCGGCACCCCGGCGCCGGCCGGCGACGCGGGCGAGCCGAAGGACTAAGGGGGCGGGCATGGCGCGTGCGCGCCGGGGCGACCCGGTCGATGGCGTGCTGCTGCTCGACAAGGACAGCGGCATCAGCTCCAACGCCGCCTTGCAGCAGGCGCGGCGCCTGCTGCAGGCGGCCAAGGCCGGTCATACGGGTACGCTCGATCCGCTCGCCAGCGGCCTGCTGCCACTGGCCTTCGGGGAGGCGACCAAGTTTGCCGCCGATCTTCTGGATGCCGACAAATCCTACGAGGCCACCGTGCGCTTCGGCATTATCACCCGCACCGGCGACGCCGAGGGCGAGGTGCTGGCGACTCGGCCGGTCGCGCTGACGCAGCCGCAGGTGGAGGCGGCGCTGGCGCGTTTCGTCGGGCCGATCGCCCAGGTGCCGCCGATGCACTCGGCGCTGAAGCGTGACGGCCGCCCGCTGTACGAGTACGCGCGCGCAGGGCTGCACGTGGAGCGCGCGCCGCGTCAGGTGACGATCCACCGGTTACAGCTGCTGTCCTTCGACGGAACGAGCGCGCGGCTGACGGTGGAGTGCAGCAAGGGCACCTACGTACGCGTGCTGGCCGAGGACATCGGGGCGGCGCTCGGCTGCGGCGCGCACCTGTCTTCCCTGCGCCGCATTCGCGTGGGGACGCTGACGCTGGAGGGTGCCGTCACGTTGGCGCAACTGCAGACCTTGGACCTGGCGGATCGCCGCGCGCTGCTGCGGCCGGCCGATGCGCTGCTCGCCAGCCTGCCGCCCCTGCATCTGGACGCGCAGCAGGCGCAGCGCTTCGGCCGCGGGCAGCGGCTGCCGCTGGCGCGGCCCGGCGTGCGGGGGCGGGTCAAGGTGATTGGCCCGGACGCGCGCCTGCTCGGTGTCGCGGTGGTGGATGCGCGCGGCGTGCTGGCGCCGCAGCGGCTGGTGGCGGCACGCGCGCCGCAGGGGCGCTTATGACACGCAACTTGCGCAACGTGGCGATCATCGCCCACGTCGATCACGGCAAGACCACGCTGGTGGACAAGCTGCTGGCGCAGGCCGGCACGTTCCGCGACAACCAGCCCGTGGCCGAGCGCGTGCTCGACTCCAACGAACTGGAGCGCGAGCGCGGCATCACGATCTTCGCCAAGAACTGCGCGGTCGAGTACGAGGGGACGCACATCAATATCGTGGACACGCCCGGGCATGCCGATTTCGGCGGCGAAGTGGAGCGGGTGCTGTCGATGGTCGACGGCGTGCTGCTGCTGGTGGATGCCGTCGAGGGGCCGATGCCGCAAACGCGCTTCGTTACCCGCAAGGCGCTCGCCCTGGGGCTGAAGCCGATCGTGGTGGTCAACAAGATCGACCGTCCCGGGGCGCGGCCGGAGTACGTCGTCAACGCCACCTTCGAGCTGTTCGACAAGCTCGGCGCCACCGAGGAGCAACTCGACTTTCCGGTCGTGTACGCCTCGGCGCTCAACGGCTACGCGGGCACGTTGCCGCAGGTGCGCGGCGGCGACATGCGGCCGCTATTCGAGGCCATTCTCGCCCACGTGCCGGTGCGCGACGACGATCCGCAGGGGCCGCTGCAACTGCAGATCTGCTCGCTCGACTACTCCAGCTACGTCGGCAAGATCGGCATCGGCCGCATCCGCCGCGGGCGCATCCGCCCGGGCATGGAGGTGCTGGCGCTGCAGGGGCCGCAGGACAAGCAGGGTGTGCGGGGGCGCGTCAACCAGGTGCTGATGTTCCGTGGGCTGACGCGCCAGCCGGTCGAGCAGGGGCAGGCGGGCGACATCGTGCTGGTCACCGGGTTGGAGGAGATCGCGATCGGCTGCACGCTGTGCGCGCCGGAGGCGCCGCAGGCGCTGCCGCTTCTGGCGATCGACGAGCCGACGCTGGCGATGAATTTCTGCGTCAACACCTCGCCGCTCGCGGGCCGCGAGGGCAAGTTCGTCACCAGCCGCCAGTTGCGCGAGCGGCTGCAGCGCGAGCTGAAGTCAAACGTGGCGCTGCGCGTGCGCGAGACCGCCGACGAGACGGTCTTCGAAGTCGCCGGCCGCGGCGAACTGCACCTGACGATCCTGATCGAGAACATGCGACGCGAGGGTTACGAGCTGGCGGTGTCGCGGCCGCGCGTGCTGTTCAAGACCGTCGACGGGGCGCGCCACGAGCCGTACGAGCTGCTGACGGTGGACCTCGAGGAACAGCATCAGGGCGCGGTGATGGAGGAACTGGGACGCCGCAAGGGCGAGCTGCTGGACATGCAGCCCGATGGCCGCGGCCGCGTGCGGCTGGAGTACCGCATTCCGGCGCGCGGCCTGATCGGTTTCCAGACCGAGTTCATGACGGCCACGCGCGGCACCGGCCTGATGAGCCACGTGTTCGACGGCTATGCGCCGGAGAAGCCGGGACCGGTGGGCGAGCGCCGCAACGGCGTGCTGGTCAGCCAGGAAGACGGGGCGGCGGTGGCCTATGCGCTGTGGAAACTGCAGGAGCGCGGACGCCTGTTCGTGCGGCCCGGCGACACGGTGTACGAAGGCATGATCATCGGCATCCACGCGCGCGACAACGACCTGGTGGTCAATCCGATCCGCGAGAAAAAGCTCACCAACATCCGCGCTGCCGGCAAGGACGAGAACATCGATCTGGTGCCGCCGATTGCGCTGACGCTCGAATACGCGGTGGAGTTCATCGCCGACGACGAACTGGTGGAGGTGACGCCACAGAGCATCCGCCTGCGCAAGCGCTTCCTGAAAGAGCACGAACGCAAGCGCGAGCAGCGGCAGGCGGCATGAACGCGGCGGCCCGGGGCTCGGCCGGCGCGCCCGCCGCGCGGCAGCTGCACCGGCGCGCGGTGCTGCTGCTGGTGACGGCGGCTTTCCTGTGGAGCATCGCGGGCGTGGTCACGCGGCACCTGACCCCCGCGCTGCAGGCCGAAGGTCGCTTCGAGATCGCCTTCTGGCGCAGTTTCTTCGCCGCCCTGTTCGTCGCCGGCTATCTGCTCTGGGTGCGGCGCGAAGGGCTGCGGCCGCTGTGGGCGGCCGGATGCCCGGGGCTCCTCTCTGGCCTGTGTTGGGCGGCCATGTACACGGCTTTCATGCTGGCGCTCACGCTGACGACCACTGCCAACACGCTGGTCGTGATGAGTGTTGCGCCCCTGCTGACCGCGCTGCTGGCGCGGATCGTCCTGGGGGCGCGCGTCCCGCCGCGCACTTGGCTGGCGATCGGCGCCGCCACGACCGGCATCGGCTGGATGTTCGCGCACGAGGCGGCGGCGCTATCGGCGCGGCATGTTGCCGGGATGGCGATCGCGTTCGCGGTGCCGCTGGCCTCGGCGATCAATCTGGTGACGCTGCAAAAGACGCAGGCGCGCGTGGACCTGATTCCGGCTGTGCTGCTCGGCGGCGTGTTCTCGGCGCTGGCGATGCTGCCGCTTGCCTGGCCGTTTGTGGCCACCGCGCGCGATCTGGCGCTCCTTGCGCTGCTTGGGTTCTTTCAGCTCGGCCTGCCGTGCATGCTGCTGGTGGTGGCGGCACGTCATCTGTCGGCGCCGGAGATCGCGCTGCTGGCGCTGCTGGAGGTGGTACTCGGCCCGCTGTGGGCCTGGCTCGGTGCAGGGGAAGCGCCGTCGGCGGCCACGCTTGCAGGCGGCGCGGTGGTGCTGGCGGCGCTGGTCGGCAACGAAGTGGCGGCGCTGCGCACGGCGCGCGGCTGATGCCGCATCGCCGCGCGCCAGCGTCAGGGCAGACCGGCGCCGGGCACCGGCACGCGCACGCACTCGATGCGGCCGCTGCGGTAACGGCGCGCTTTGGCCGCGTCGAACGAGACGTGGCCAGTGGCCACGTACAGCGTGCAGCGGTCCTCGCCCCCCAGCATGCAGGCGAGCGCCTGCCGCTCGACGTTCACCCGGTGCGTGATTTGGCTGCCTTCGCGCACGCGCAGCACGGCGCGCGACACCGGCGAGGCGACCCAGACTGCGCCCTCCGCATCCAGGCAGATGCCATCGGGCGAGGTGCCCGGCAGCTCGGCCCACGTCCTGCGGTTCGAAAGCGTCCCGTCGGCGGCAATCGAAAAAGCCGTCAGCCGCGCCCCGAAGGTCTCGGCGACGATCAGCGTGCCGCCGTCGGGTGTGATCACGCAGCCGTTCGGAAACAGCAGATCGCTGGCGACGATGCGCGCACGGCCGTCTGGCTCGACACGCACCAGCACGGTCGGCGCAGGCGGCGCGCCGGCCGGCAGGTCGAAGCCGAAATTGCCGACGTAGGCGCCACCCGCGGCGTCGACCACCATGTCGTTGCAGTGAAAGGGTGCCAGCGCCGACAGGTCCGCGACTGGCACCAGCCCGCCCGCCTCCAGCCGCAGCAGACGCCGGTCTCGCATCGAGACGACCAGCAGCCGGCCATCGGGCAGCCAGCCCAG
>JANWUU010000156.1 GCA_025057735.1 Burkholderiaceae bacterium | reverse complement strand
GGCGTGCTGCTGAAGTATCAGGACGACATCGCCAAGGTGCAGGGCAGCGAGGCGGCGAAAATGATCGACCGCATCCGGCAGGAAGTCGCTGCCGCGTAGCCGGTTGGCCGCCGTATGTTTCTCGGTCACTATGCGGCGGCGGTCGGCGCCAAGGCGCTCGTGCCGCGCGTCTCCCTTGGCACGCTGACCTTTGCGGCGATCCTCGCCGACCTGCTGTTTGCGCTTTTTTCCTGCTCGGATTGGAGCGCGCTCAGCGGCAGGCTGTGCCTTCCGGGTTGATGTCGATCGCCTTCGAGCACTATCCGTTTTCGCACAGCCTGCTCGCGCTAATGCTGTGGGGGCCACTGCTCGGCTTCTTTCATTTCGTGCGGCGGCACGATCTTGCGACCGCCGCCGTACTGGTCGCCCTCGTCGCCAGCCACTGGTTCCTCGATGCGATCGTGCACCGGCCGGATCTGCCCCTGGCGCCCGGCGATCCGGTGCGCGTCGGACTGGGGCTGTGGAACTCCACGGCGGCCACGCTGGCGGTGGAGTCGTCGCTGTTCGCGGGCGGGCTGATGCTGTATCAGCGTGCGACGCGCAGGCTGGGCGTGCGGCGTTGGCCGCTTGCGCTGTACGCGGTGCTGCTGGCCGGCATTTTCGTCGCCCTTTCGCTCGCACCGCCGCCGCCGAACGTGCAGGCGATCGCCTGGGCCGGTCAAAGCCAATGGCTGCTCGTCGCGTTGGCGTGGTGGGTCGATCGCGCGCCGGCACGTGTCGCACTGTCGCCCGCCTGAATCGTGCTGCCCGCCGCCGCGCTGGAGAACCTGCCTGGCCGCCTGGCCGAAAACGTCGTGCATTTCGCACGCGTGCTGCGCACCGCCGGGGTGCCGGTGGGCTCGGACCGCGTACTGCTGGCGCTGCAGGCCCTGCAGGTGGCCGGGATCGGCTCGCGTGCCGATTTTTACGCCACGCTGCGCTGCTGCCTCATCGACCGCGCCGAGCACCGGCTGCTGTTCGATCAGGCCTTTCACGTCTTCTGGAAAGACCCGGACCTGCTCGGACAGATGCTGCGGCTGCTGCTGCCGCAGGTCAGCGAGAAGCTGGGCGGCGCGCAGCCGCCGTTGCCGGAGAACCGGCGGCTGGGAGAAGCGCTCTTCCGCGGGCAGACCGCGCCGCCGCCACCGACGCCGGAGCAGCGCCTCGAACTGGACGCGCAGCTCACCTGGTCGGATCGCGAACAACTGCGCAAGGCGGATTTCGAGACCATGACGGCGGCCGAGTGGGCGGCGGCGCAGCGGCTGCTGGCGCAGCTCGCGCCGTTCTTCCAGCGCCTGGCCACGCGCCGCTACCGCCGCTCGCATCGCGGCGAACGCCTCGATCTGCGCGCGCTCGCCCGCAGTTCGGCGCGCCGCGGCGGCGATTTCGCCGAGCTGCCGCGGCGCGAGCGGCTGACGCGCCCCGAGCCGCTGGTGGTGATTGTCGACATCTCGGGGTCGATGAGCCGGTACTCGCGCATGTTTCTGCACTTCCTGCACGGGGCGTCGAACGCCGATCACCGCGTGCACGCCTTCGTGTTCGGCACGCGGCTGACCCACATCACGCGCCAACTGCGGACGCGCGACCCGGACGAGGCGGTGGCGGCGGTGGTACAAGCGGTCGAGGACTGGTCCGGCGGCACGCGCATCGCCGCCTGCCTGAAAGAGTTCAACCTGCGCTGGGCGCGGCGGGTGCTCGCCGGCAACCCGACCGTGCTGCTGATGACCGACGGGCTGGAGCACGGCGATCTCGAGCTGCTGTCGGCGCAGATGGAGCGCCTGTCCAAATCCTGCCGGCGACTGGTGTGGCTGAATCCGCTGCTGCGCTACGACGCCTTTGAACCGCGTGCGCGCGGCATCCGCGCCATGCTGCCGTACGTGGACCGTTTCTTGCCTGTACACAACATCGAAAGTCTGGAGGCGCTGGCCCGCCTGCTCGCGGGCGGCGCCGCGCCGCGCCCCGAACGAGGAGAACGCGAACGTGCAATTGCGAGGTGAACGACTGCTGGCGGCCGACCGCGCGACGGCGTGGGCCGCGCTGAACGACGTCGAGGTGCTGAAGCTGTGCGTGCCCGGCTGCGAGAGCATGACGCAGGTCGCGCCGGACGAATACGAAATCGCGCTGCAGGCGGCGATCGGTCCGGTGAAGGCGCGCTTTAAGGGTCGCATGAAGCTCGCCGACGTCGATGCGCCGCGCGGCTACACGCTGAAGTTCGACGGGGCCGGCGGGCCGGCGGGATTCGCGCGCGGCGAGGCCAGGGTCGAACTGGCCGAGGTCGGGCCGCGGCAGACGCGCCTTACGTACGCCGCAGAGGCCCAGGTGGGCGGCAAGCTGGCGCAGGTGGGCTCGCGGCTGATCGACGCCGCCAGCGGCGCGATGGCCGACAAGTTCTTCGAGGCGTTCGCGCAACAGCTGGCGGCGCGCGCCGCCCCGGCGCCGGCAGGCGCCGCGCCAGCGCCGGCCCCCGCGGCCGGCTTCGGACTCTTGGCGCTGCTGAAGGCGTTCTTGCGCCGCCTGTTCGGGCGGTGAGCGTCGAGCGCGGGATCAAAAGACCGCGCCGCGCGCCTCCACCGGCCACACGGCCTCCACGGTGCCCTTGCGGACGGCCACGATCCAGTCGTGCAAATTCACGGTTGGGTCGCAGTGGCCGGGCACCAGCAGGGCCTTGTCGCCGAGCTTGATCGACGGCCCCTCCCCGGAGCGGTGCAGGACCGTATGCTCGTCGGAGACGCTCCACACCTGCCAGCCGGTAAAGGTCGGCGCCGGCAGCCCGGCATCGGTGGAAAACGCCTTCAGTCCGGCGTCCAGCGTGGCGCGGTCACCGCGCCGGCTCATCACGCTGGCGAGGATAAAAAGCGCGTGTTCGAACCGCGGGGCGCTGGCATCGTGCTCGTTGCGCGCGTAGTCGACGTCCATCAGCGCGTACGAGCCCGGCTGGATCTCGTTGAAAATCTGGCTGCTCGCCTCGTAGATGAACGTGCCGGTGCCGCCGCCGGTGATGACCTCGCACGGCAGATCGGCGGCGCGCAGCGCCTCGCGCGTCTGTGCCGCCTTGCGCGCGGCCGCCTCCACCGCCGCGCGGCGCTCCGGCACGCCGCGCCGGTGCTGCGCACTGCCCGCGTAAGCGTGCAGTCCCATGAAAGTGAAGCGCGGGCAGGCGACCACCGCGCGCGCCAACTCGACTGCATCCTGCGCGGTGGCGACACCGGTGCGGTTCTGGCCCACGTCCAGATCCACGTACACGTCCAGGCGCGCCTCCTGCGCCATGCACAGCGCGCCCAGGCGGCGCGCCGCCTCCGCGTCGTCGACGCACACGCCGATGCGCGCCTGCGGATAGCGCCAGGCGAGCTGCACCAGCCGCTGCAACTTGCGCTCGCCGATCACCTCGTTGGTGATCAGCACGTCGCCGATGCCGGCGGCGACGAAGACCTCCGCCTCGCCGACCTTCTGGCAGCAGATGCCGACCGCGCCGGCGGCGATCTGCCGGCGCGCGATCTCGACGCACTTGTGGCTTTTGGCGTGCGGCCGCAGCCGCACGTGGAACGACGCCGCGGCGGAGCGCATGCGCGCGAGGTTGGTTTCGAAGCGGTCCAGATCGAGGATCAGCGCTGGCGTGTCGACGTCCTGCAGTCGGTCGCCGGGCGCCGCAGGCATCCAGTGGGGGCGCGTGGGCATGGACGTGCAGTCTAATCCGTCGCCCTGCCGCCGCGCGACCGCGCATGCGCGGCTCGTACAATGCCGCGCCCTGCCACCGGACCATGACGGGACCGCGACAATGACCCTGAAGAGCGACCATTGGATTCGCCGCCTGGCGGCGCAGGGAATGATCGAACCGTTCGAGCCGCGCCAGGTGCGCGAGGTGGAGGGCCGCAAGGTGATCAGCTACGGCACCTCCAGCTACGGTTACGACATCCGCTGCGCCGACGAATTCAAGATCTTCACCAACATCAATTCGACGATCGTCGATCCGAAAAACTTCGACGCCAAGAATTTCGTCGATTTCCGCGGCGAGGTGTGCATCATCCCGCCGAACTCGTTCGCGCTGGCCCGCACGGTCGAGTATTTCCGCATCCCGCGCAACGTGCTGACGATC
>JANWUU010000149.1 GCA_025057735.1 Burkholderiaceae bacterium | reverse complement strand
CAGAAACCCCTCCACGGCCTCCTGCAGCGGCACGCCCGACGGATCCACCCGCACGCTGGCGCGTGCCCGCGGGCTGGCGCCGGCGAGCGCCGCGCCCGCCAGCAGCAGCGCGAGCGCGTTGCACGGGATCTCGCCCTCGGGCGCCGGCCCCACCGGCTGCGAGACGACCACGCGCGGCTCCTCGTGCACCAGGTCCGTGACGCGCGAGGTGCGCAGGATGAAGTAGTTCACGCCGCTGGCGATGACCGCCTGCTCGGCCTCGCGCTTCAGCTCGCGCCAGCGCGATTCCGCCCACGTCACCGTGCCTGCCGGCTCCGCGCCGTCGTGGCCGACATAGATCCAGCGGCCCCTGATGGCGGTGCGCTGCGCCAGCACCAGGCACACGGCGAGGCCTTCGACCTCCACCTGCCAGGCTCCAGCCGACAGGCTCTTGCGCGGCGCGCCGGCCACGTAGATGACGTGCGCCGCGCGCTCGAACAGGGGGGCGAAGGCCCCCGGCTGCTCGACGTCCGCCTCCACCACCTCGGCGGCCGCCAGTCGGGGCTCGGGAGGCAGCAGTTCGCGGCGGCGCACGCAGGCGATGACCGGCACGGCGGCCGCGCACAGATAGCGCCAAACCGACAAGCCGGTGCGCCCGCTCGCGCCGATCAGGAGGATGGCGTCCTTGGCTTCTTGCATGGCTACCGACGGAGATTCCCGGGCGAGTCGCCGCCTGCACTGCGGTGGCAGCGCGGCAAGCGCACCACCAAATCGGCGAGACGAGCGAGACCCAATGGGGCGCGATCCTAGCCGCCGGAGATGACGAAGAAAGGCATGCGCGCTCCCGCGACGTGGGGATCGCGGGACTGCGTGATTGCAGGCGGCGCCCGCCTCCGATCCTGCGGGGTCAGCGTGAACGACCGCGCGCGATGCGCCGCGCCAGCGCGACGAGCAGCGCAAGCGCCAACGCGCCGAGCAGGATCGCTGCCTCGATCCGGTGCAGCCGGCCGAGCAGGGGCTGCAGCGCCTGACCGAACAGCCAGCCCGCGCCTGCGACCGCCGCCGCCCAGAGCATCGCACCGATGGCGTTGAACGCCGCGAAGCGTGCGGGCGCGACCCCGGCCGCACCGATCAGCATCGGACCGGCGATGCGCAGCCCGTACGCGAAGCGCACGCTGACGATCAGCCACCCATCATGGCGCGACAGTAGCCGCTGCACGCGTGAGCGCTGCGCGGCCAGCCGCGGCCAGCGCGCCAGCAACGCGTTGCCGTATCTGCGCCCGAACCAGAAGAACAACTGGTCGCCGGCGAAACCGGCGATGGCGGCGACCGTCCACACCCAGCGCAGCTCGAGGTAACCGAGGTGCGCGGCGAAGCCGGCCAGGGCGAGCAGCGTCTCGCCCTCGAGCAGACAGCCGAGCGCCAGGATCCAGTAGCCATGCGTCGCGATGAGCGGGCCGAGTTCCATGCGGACGATGACGACGGGCAGCGCGTCGGTGCGATCGTAGAGCGCAGCGGCGCTACGATGCGCCAGGGCCTTGGCACATGCGCGTGCTGGAAGACTTCCGTCGCGGTTCGACCGTCATCGTCGGCGCCGGTGCCGTCGGCGGCTTCGTCGCCGCGCGCCTGGCGCGCGCCGGCGCACGCGTCGTGCTGGTCGGCCGCCCGGCGCAGGTGGCCGCGATCGCGCGCGACGGTCTGCAGGTGCAGACCGACGCCGGCGTACAGGTCGAGCGCCTGACGGCCCGTGCCGATCTTGCCGCCGCCGACGCCGCCGACCTCGTGCTGATCTGCGTGAAGGCCTATGACAGCGAGCGGGTCGCGCAGGCGCTGGCGCCGCGGCTGCCGGCGACCGCCACCGTGTTGACGCTGCAAAACGGCCTGCAGGGCGCGGAGATCCTGGCGCGGCATCTAAAGCGGACCATTTTTGCTGGCGCCGTGTACGCAGCGGTGGAGCAGGTTGCGCCTGGCTGCGTGCGGCACGCCGGCGGCGATGGGCTGGTGCTCGGCGCGGTCGAGCCAGCGCCGGCGGCGGGGACTGCAGCAACGGCGGCAGCCTTGGCGGCGCTGTTCACGGCGGCCGGTTTTGCCGTGCGCATCGCGCAGGACATGCGCCTGGAGCTGTGGCGCAAGCTGGCGGTCAACTGCGCCTACAACGCGATCTCGGCGCTGACGCAGGCCGACTACGCGCGCATG
>JANWUU010000009.1 GCA_025057735.1 Burkholderiaceae bacterium | reverse complement strand
CGGACGCTTGATGCGATGCAACCGATTCTGCAAACGAGGCATCAAAGAGAAGACGCAGCGCGAGCCGAGCGCGATCGCTAAACTTCACTACCTTGCGCTGCCCGACGGCGCCGCGCCAGGAATGTTTTTTGGCACGAGCTTCGGGTTTGTCTTCGGGGCTCCTCCGGCGGACGTCGCTGGAGGCGCCGGCGGTGCGTCAGACGCGCTTGCAGTCGGTGCCGCAGACGGTGCGACCGGCACACGCGGCTGACTCGACGTTGCTGCCGTCACCGTCGCCGTTGGAACAGCCGAACCCCGACCCGGCGTCGTCGCGGGCGGTGCCGTCGTCGGCGCCACCTCGGCCACCGGACGCGGCGGCTCGGGCGGCGCAAGCGGCTGCGGCGCAGCCGCGGGCGGCGCCGGCGGCGTCATCTTCGCGATCATCTGGGGCGTCAGGCGCTCGACTTCCACCTCGTCGTTGCCGGCGAGCTGCAGCTTCTGGGCCGCGGCGGCCGACAGCGCGATCGCCTCGCCGCGGTTGAAAGCGCCGCGATCGACGACCCGCACGATCGCACTGCGGCCATTGCGCAGGTTGGTCACCCGCGCGTAGCTGGGGATCGGCAGCGTCGGGTGGGCGGCGCTCATCGACTGCGCGGCGAACGGTTCTCCGCCTGCGGTCGCCTTGCCCTCGTAGGCAGCGCCGAGCACGGCGGCGCGGCCGCGGTCCTTGAACTCGCGGTCGTCGGTGATCGGCCGGTACATGCGTCCGGCGGCCCCGTACCAGCGGTTCGCCGTCGGGTGCAACGGCTCGACCTTCGGCACCGCGTCGGCGATGTCGTCGCTTCTGGCCGGCGCCGCAGCGGACGCCGGCGGCGCGGCCGCCGCGGGCGGGGCGGCCGACAGTTCGCCGGTGAAGCGGGTCTTCACCCAGTTGAGCGCGCCGCAGCCGGCGAGGGCGGCGGCGAGCGCCAGATAGACAACCCCGCGCAGGGCGCCCGGGGCGAGGTCCGTTCCTCGGCGGTGTTCTTGTCTCATGCCTGCACCAGTTTGCGATGACGGTGGATGGACATCAGCATGCCGCAGGCCATGCCCAGCGTCACCAGGGCCGTTCCGCCGTAGCTGATGAATGGGAGGGGCACGCCGACCACGGGCAGGATGCCGCTGACCATGCCGATGTTGACGAATGCGTAGGTGAACACGATCAGCGCGATCGATGCCGCCATCAGTCGGCCGAACAGGGTGGAGGCGTTGGCGGCGATGGACAGCGCACGCAAGACCAGGAAGAAGAACAGCGCGAGCAGCACCAGGTTGCCGACCAGACCGAACTCCTCCGCGTAGACGGCGAAAATGAAATCGCTGGTGCGCTCGGGGATGAACTCCAGGTGCGTCTGCGTGCCCTGCATCCAGCCTTTGCCGAACAGGCCGCCGCTGCCGATGGCGATCGTCGCCTGCAGCGTATGAAAGCCCTTGCCGAGCGGATCCTGCATCGGATCGATCAGCGTCAGCACGCGCTCGCGCTGATAGTCGTGCATCAGCGTCCACGCCAGTGGCAGCATCGCCAGCCCCGCCAGCAGCAGCGCCGCCAGCCATTTCCACGGCAGGCCGGCGAAAAAGATGACGAAGAAACCGGCGGCAAGCACCAGCACCGCCGTGCCGAGATCCGGCTGTTTGGCGATCAGCGCCACGGGCAGCAGCACCAGCGCGGCGGCCACGAGGAAGTCGAGCGCGCGCACCGCGCCCTCGCGCCGGTGGAAATACCAGGCGAGCAGCAGCGGCAGCGCCAGGCGCATGATCTCGGAGGGCTGGATACGCGCGACGCCGATGTCGAGCCAGCGCGTCGCGCCCTTGACGGTGACCCCCTTGAACTCCACCGCCAGCAGCAGCAGCAGCCCGACCGCGTAGGCGGGGGCGGCGAATTTCATCAGCAGCGCCGGCGACAGATTCGCGAACAGCAGCATCACCAGGGTGGCGACCGCCAGGTTGCGCAGCTGGTCGGTGAAGCGCCAGGGGAAATCGGCCGCCGCCGAGTACAGGGTCAGCAGGCCGATGACGGTGATGCTGCCGACCAGACCGAGCAGCAGCGGATCGAGCGCGGCGGTGCGCGCGCGCAGCCACAGCGCGAACCGGCTGGCCAGCACCCGTTCGCTCATTCGACTCCCGCCTGCGCCAGCGCCGGCTCGGCGCCCTCGCGCGGCAGCGCCGGCGCGCTCGGCGCCTTGCCGAGCAGGTAATAGTCCAGCGCCTGGCGCGCGATCGGCGCCGCGGCGGCTGCCCCGAAGCCGCCGTTCTCGACGATCACCGCCAACGCGATGGTCGGCGCGTCGGCCGGCGCGAAAGCGATGTACAGCGAATGATCGCGGTGCCGCTCGTGCACACGCCGCTCGTCGTATTTTTCGTTCTGCTTGATGCCGATCACCTGGGCGGTGCCGGTCTTGCCGGCCACCCGGTACGGCACGCCCTGGAAGGCCACGCGCGCGGTCCCGCTGACATTGACGTCCACCATCGCCTCGCGCACCACGCGCAGGTTCTCCGGCTTCAGCGCGATGCGGTAGCTCTCCTTGGGCACCGTCAGGCGCCGCTCGCCCGTGCGCGGATCCTCGATCGATTTCACCAGGTGCGGCTTCATCACGATGCCGTTGTTGGCCAGAATGGCGGTGGCATGCGCCAACTGCAGCAGCGTGAAGCTGTTGTAGCCCTGACCGATGCCGATCGAGATCGTCTCGCCGCCGTACCACTTCTGCCGCAGCCGCCGCTCCTTCCAGGCGGTCGAGGGCAGGATGCCGGCCTGCTCGCCCTCGATGTCGATGCCGGTGAGCTGCCCGAATCCGAACGGCTTCATGAAGTCGTGGATCGCATCGACGCCGAGATCGTTGGCCAGCATGTAGTAGTAGACGTCGCTCGATTTCACGATCGAGCGGTGCAGATCGACCGGCCCTAGCGGCACCTTGTTGCTGTCGCGGAAGCGGTGCCCGGCGTAGATAAAGTAGCCCGGATCGTGGAACACCTGCTCCGGCCGCCGCTTGCCGAGTTCAAGCGCGGCGAGCGCCAGGAACGGCTTGTAGGTCGAGCCGATCGGATAGGTGCCGCGCAGCGCGCGGTTCAGCAGCGGCTTGTCCGGATCGTTGTTCAACTGCTCCCAGTTGAGCGGATCGATGCCCTCGACGAACAGGTTCGGGTCGAAGGTGGGCTTGGAGACGAAGGCCAGCACGTCGCCAGTGGCGGGCTCGATCGCGATCAGCGCGCCGCGGCGATCCCCGAAGGCGCGCTCGACGATCTCTTGCAGCTTGATGTCGACCGACAGGATCAGGTTGTTGCCCGGCACCGGCGGCGTGCGCGACAGCGTGCGCACGGCGCGGCCGCCGGCGGTGATCTCCACTTCCTCGAAGCCGGTGGTGCCGTGCAGTTCGCGCTCGTAACTCTGCTCCAGGCCCACCTTGCCGATGTAGTCGGTACCGACGTAATCGGCCGCGTCCGGCCAGGTGGCGATGCGCTCCTTGTCGGCCGGCGAGATGCGGCCGATGTAGCCGATCAAGTGCGAGCCCACCTCGCCAAGCGGATAATGGCGGAACAGGCGCGCGCGCAGTTCCACCCCGGGGAAGCGGAACTTGTTGGCCGCGAAGCGCGCCACCTCCTCGTCGGACAGGCGCGTGCGGATCGGGATCGAGTCGGCGCCGCGCAGCTCCTCCTGCAGCTTGCGGAAGCGACGGCGGTCGCGCGGCTGGATTTCCACCACCTGGGCCAGCGCGTCGATCAGCGCGTTGACGTCGCGCACCTCGCGCGGATTGATCTCCAGCGTATAGGCCGAGTAATTGCGCGCGATCACCTGCCCGTGGCGGTCCTTGATGAGCCCGCGGTTGGCCGGCACCGGCACGATGGCGATGCGGTTGCTCTCCGCGCGCGCGTGGTAGTCGTCGTGCTTGAACACCTGCAGCCAGACCAAGCGGCCCGCCAGCAGCAGGAAGGCGAGCGCCACCAGTCCGCTCGCCACCACGATGCGGGTGCGGAACAGAAACAGCTCGCGTTGCGGATCGCGCAGCGGCTTCATGCGGCGGCACGGATTCGCCGGCGGCGGGCGGGCGGACGGCGGCGTGGGCTGGGCATGGCGCGATGCTAAATCGTCGCGGCGACGTCTAGATCGGCCGCGTCTCGTCGCGCTCCACCGGCCGCCGCTGCGGCGCCAGCAGCAACCAGGACAACAGCGGCCACAGCGCCGCGCCCACCACGCTCTCGAGGAAGTACAGCCAGCCCGGGAAGCCGGCCCCGACCCACAGGCGCACCAGCAGGGAAGCCAGTTGCGCCAGCAGCAGCAGCGGCAGGACGTGCACGGCCTGCGCCGGCAGCGCGAACCACAGGATGCGCCGGTGCAGCGTGATGGCGCCGTAGGACAGCAGCGTGTAGGCGAGCGCGTGCTCGCCGAACAGCGCGCCGTCGTGCACGTCCATCAGCAGCCCGAACACGAAGGCGGCGCCGATGCCCGCCCGGCGCGGCTGCTGCACGTTCCAGAAGACCAGCGCCACCGCCAGGAAATCCGGCACCAGCGGCGTCGCCCCCCACGGCAGCAGGTTGGCCGCCAGCGCGCCGGCCAGCGACAGCCAGATGAAGGCCGGGTTGACGGGCCGCAGCAGTACCTTCGGCTGGTAGCCGCGCGCCGCGTTGCCGGCCAGTTCGACCGGTTCGTCGCGCCGCGCGCCGCGCAGCGCCAGCGCCTCCCGCAATCCCTGCCACCAGGCCGCCTTCATTTGCGCACCGCCTTGCCGCGCTTGTCCGGCTCGCGCCGGCGCTCGGGCTCGGGCGGCGGCAGGATCTGCGCGCGCTCCATTTTGAGCACGAGGAACGCAGCGTGGCTGTGCACGCCGGCCAATGGCGCCAGCACGATGCGCGCGAACTGGTCCTTGGCGGTACGCTCCACGCGCGTCACGGTGGCCACCGGCAGGCCGGCCGGGTAGACGCCGTCGATGCCGGAGGTCACGGCCAGATCGCCGTTGACGACGTCGGCGTTGGCGGCCATGAAGCGCAGGTCCAGCGTGCCCGGCTCGTTGCCGCCGAAGGCCACGCCGCGCAGGCCGTTGCGCAGGATCTGTACCGGGATCGCCTGCTCCTTGTCGGTGATCAGCGTGACCTCGGCGGTGAGCGGAAAGACGCGCGTGACCTGCCCGACCACGCCGAGCTCGTCGATCACCGGGCTGCCGAGCTGGACCCCGGCCTGGCTGCCGGCATCCAGCACCAGCTTGCGCGAGAACCGGTCGCGGCTCTCGTACAGCGCCTGCGCGACGATGCCGCCGGTGGTCATCCGTTCGCGCGCCCCCAGCAGCTTGCGCAGGCGCTCGTTTTCCGCGGCCAGCGCCTGCGCCTGCTGCACGATGTGCGCCTGCTCCAGCGCGGCGCGCCGCAGGCGCTCGTTCTCGCGCGTCAGGGCCGAGACGGTGGTGAAGAACTCGCCGACCCGCACCGCCACGTCGCGCGGCACCAGCAGCGCTCGCTGCAGCGGATACATCACCACCCCCACGCCGACGCGCACCGTCTCCAGCAGCCGCGCGCGCGCATCGATGACGATCAGTGCCACCGCCAGGCAGGCGAAAAACAGCAGCCGCGCGCGCGCCGAGACGCCTTGGTTGAACAGGGGCGGCGGGCCGTAATCCATCGTCGTCGCCCGTCGGCCGTCTGCCCGTGGCGGCGCTCGGCGCGGGCGGCGCCGCGCGCCCCGGGCCGCCGCACGGCGCCGGCCGACGCGCCGCTCAGCCGGTCAGGAAAGAGTGCCCGAACTTGTCCATGCGCTCCAGCGCAATGCCGCAGCCGCGCACCACGCAGGTCAGCGGATCCTCGGCGACCACGACCGGCAGCCCGGTTTCCTCCATCAGCAGGCGGTCGATGTCGCGCAGCAGCGCACCGCCGCCGGTGAGCATCATGCCGCGGTCGGCGATGTCGGCACCCAGCTCCGGCGGCGTCTGCTCGAGCGCGATCTTCACCGCGCTGACGATCTGGTTCAGCGGGTCGGTCAACGCCTCCAGCACCTCGTTGCTGGAGATCGTGAAGGAGCGCGGGATGCCCTCGGAG
>JANWUU010000006.1 GCA_025057735.1 Burkholderiaceae bacterium | reverse complement strand
TCGCGGCGCTCCGGACAGCACCTGCGGCCGCGCGCGCATGCCGGCGTAGATCTTCATCGGCTCGAACTGCGGCGCGGTCGCCCCACCCTGGTCAGCGTCGCGGTAGATGCGCACCCGCACGTCGTACCAGCCCGCCTGCCCGGTGATCGGATCGGAATTCGAGATACGGCCGCCTTCGAACGGCAACTCGTCGGTGATCAGATGATTGAGCAGGAAGCCAAGGCGCGCCTCATTGGCTTCCGGTGCCAGGTTCCAGGCCCCGGGCGCCTTGCCGATCGCATTCCAGGTCCAGACCGTGCCCGGCTCGACGGCCTCTGACAGGCGCGCGATGCAGCGCACCTTGCCCCACGGGGATTCGACCCAGATCCAGTCGCCGTCGCCGATGCCCTGCGCACGGGCGGTCGCGCTGTTCACGAACAGCGTGTTGTAGGTGTGGATCTGCCGCAGCCAGGCGTTCTGCGAGTCCCACGAGTGGTACATCGCCATCGGCCGCTGCGTGACCGCCGCCAGCGGATACTTCACGCGGTCGGTGACCTGCGCCTCCAGCGGCTCGTAATAAAACGGCAACGGGTCGAAGTAGGTCGCGATGCGGCTGCGCAGATGGGCCGGCGGCTTACGCCCGATGCCCTTGCCCTGCGCGGCGAGGCGGAACTTCTGCAGCACCTCCGAATACAGCTGCACCAGGATCGGATCGGAGTAGCGCGTGATGCGGTTGCGCTGCGACCACTCCAGGTAGCCCTTGTTCCAGTTGCGCATGTACTGGTAGCTCTTGGGCAGCTTGTAATGGAACACGCAATCGTGCTGCGCGTACATCTCCCACTGGCGCGGATTCGGCTCGCCGCGCAGCGATTTCTCGCCGCCCTTGCCGCGCCAGCCGGCCAGGAAGCCGATACCGGAGCCGGGCTCCGTCTCGTAGTTGACGATGAAATCCGGATAGTCGCGGAACTTGCGGGTGCCGTCCTTGCGCACGAACGCCGGCAGCTTCAGCCGCGACGCAAGTTCGATCAGCACATCCTGAAACGGCTTGCACTCGCCCGTGGGCGGCAGCACGGGCACCCGTACCGCATCCACCGGCCCGTCGAACTCGGAGATCGGCCGGTCCAGCAGCGACATGACGTCGTGCCGCTCCAGGTACGTGGTATCCGGCAGCAGCAGATCGGCGAAGGCCGTCATCTCGGAGTGGAAGGCGTCGGCCACGACCAGGAACGGGATCTTGTACTCGCCGTTCTCGTCGCGGTCGTTCAGCATGCGGCGCACCTCGACCGTGTTCATGGTCGAGTTCCACGCCATGTTGGCCATGAAGATCAGCAGGGTGTCGATGCGGTACGGATCGCCGCGCCAGGCGTTGGTGATCACGTTGTGCATCAGCCCGTGCACCGCGAGCGGGTACTCCCACGAAAACGCTTTGTCGATCCGCACCGGGCGGCCGTCGTCGTCGACGAACAGATCGTCGGGCTCGGCCGGCCAGCCGAGCGGCATGCCGTCCAGCACCGCATTGGGCTTGACCGCCAGCGGCGTATTGGGCGTCTTCGCGCACGGCGGGATCGGACGCGGGAACGGCGCCTTGTGACGGAAGCCGCCTGGGCGATCGATCGTGCCCAGGATCGTCATCAGGATGCCGAGCGCGCGGATGGTCTGAAAGCCATTGGAATGGGCGGCCAGCCCGCGCATCGCATGGAAGGCGACCGGATTGCCGGTGACGGTGTCGTGCTCCCTGCCCCAGGAGTCGGTCCAGGCGATCGGCAGCTCGATCTTCTGGTCGCGCGCCGTTACGCCCATCTCGTGCGCCAGGCGGCGGATGGTCGCCGCCGGGATGCCGGTGATCGCGCTCGCCCACTCCGGCGTGTAGTCGCGCACCCGCTCGTGCAGCAGCTGGAACGCCGGTTTCACCGGCGTGCCGTCGTGCAGGCGAAACTCGCCTAGCAGGTATGGATCCGCGCCCTCGGTGTGCGTGCGCACCGGCCGATTGCCGATGCGGTCCCACCACAGTTGGTTCTGCGGATCGAAGCAGCCCTCCTCGCGCGGCACCTCGGTGCGCACGAACATGCCGTATTCGTCGCTGTTCGGATCCATGTTCACGAGCTGGCCGGCATTCGTGTACCGCACCAGGAAGTCGCGGTCGTACAGGCCGGTGGCGAGAATCTCGTGGATCAGCGCCAGCAGCAGCGCCCCGTCAGTGCCGGGACGGATCGGGATCCACTCGTCGGCGATCGCCGCATAGCCGGTGCGGATCGGGTTGATGGCGATGAAGCGACCGCCCTCGCGCTTGAATTTCGAGATCGCGATCTTCAGCGGGTTGGAGTGGTGATCCTCCGCCGTGCCGATCATCACGAACAGGCGCGCGCGCTCCAGGTCCGGCCCGCCGAACTCCCAGAACGAGCCACCGATCGTATAAATGAGGCCGGCGGCCATGTTGACCGAGCAGAAACCGCCGTGCGCCGCGTAGTTCGGCGTGCCGAACTGGCGCGCGAACAGGCCGGTCAAGGCCTGCATCTGGTCGCGACCGGTAAAGAGCGCAAACTTCTTCGGATCCTCGGCGCGGATCTTGGCCAGCCGCTCGGTGAGGATGGAAAACGCCTCCTCCCAGCTGATCTCCTCGAACTCGCCCGCGCCCCGCTCCGCACCCGCTTTGCGCCGCAGCGGTTTGGTCAGGCGCGCCGGCGAGTACTGCTTCATGATGCCGGAGCTGCCCTTGGCGCAGATCACGCCCTGGTTGAGCGGGTGATCCGGATTGCCGTCGATGTAACGGACCCGTCCGTCCTGCAGGTGCACGCGAATGCCGCAGCGGCACGCGCACATGTAGCAGGTGGTCTTGCGCACCTCCGTGGTCGTGGACATGGGCGGATGGTTAGGGATGAGCGCTCTTACGAAGGCGGCCCTGTGTTGCCGCGGCCGCACGCCGCCCCAATATAGCGAGCGGCGTCTCGGAAAGCGCCCGCCGTGACGGTGCCGGCGGCTAGCCCCGACGAATAGCCCGACGGAGTGATCGACAGGACCTCTCCATGATAGACGGGCTCGATCGCGGTCGACGGCACAAACGATTGGCGGGCGCGTCCCGTTTTTCTCAGAATCGACGCCATCCGAGAATGCAAGCGGAGCTCGCATGAACGAATTGCGCGACCGGAACTTGGCCACGTCGGCCGCGATCGCGGCCACGTTGGCCATGCTCGGCGCCGGGATTTACTCGCTCGGTCCCGCCTACCAGGCAGCGGCGACGGCCGATGCCGCGGCGGTGCGTGCGCTGTGGCTGGGCACGGTGTCGGCGTTTGCGACCGCGCTCGGGGCGCTGGCGGCCGTGGCCCTGCGCGAGCGGGCCGCACGGCATGCCGATGTGCTGCTCGGCTTCGGCGCCGGCGTGATGTTGGCGGCAGCCGTCTTCTCGCTCGTCCTGCCGGCGCTGGAGGCGGCCCGCACGCTGGGCGCCTCGCCGTCGCTTGCGGCCCTGTTCGTCGGGCTCGGCATCGGGCTCGGCGCGGCCGCCGTGCACGCGCTGGACCGGGTCCTGCCGCACGAGCACTTCATCAAGGGGGTCGAGGGCGCGCCGGCCGGGCCACGGGTGCGGCGCGTGTGGCTGTTCGTCGGCGCGATCGCCATCCACAACATTCCGGAAGGCATGGCGATCGGTGTGGGCGCCGCCGGTTTGCAGTGGCACGAGGCAGCCGGGCTGGCGGCCGGCATCGCCGTGCAGAACGTGCCCGAGGGGTTGGTGCCGGTGGTTGCGCTGGCGGCCATCGGCTACCGCCTGCATGCCGCCGCGCTGGTGGGCATCGCCAGCGGTCTGATCGAGCCGGTGACGGCGCTTGCCGCGGCCACCGCGCTCGACCTGTCTGGGCCGCTGCTGCCGCTCGCGCTGGGGATGGCCGGCGGCGCGATGATCTACGTCGTCAGCCACGAAATCATCCCGGAGTCGCACCGCCACGATCGAGGCGCGCAGGCCACTGCCGCGCTCATCGCCGGCTTCGTGGCGATGATGCTGCTGGACACCTCCTTCGGCGGCTGACGCCGATGCGCTCGCTGCTATTGCTCGACGAAACGCTGCTGGCGGAGGGCGCCGCGTTCCTGCAGGAGCGCGTCGCGGCCGACGCCGGCCGCGCCGATCCCGGCGTACGGCTGGCGCGTCGCCTGGCCGTGCTCATCTTCGCGCTGCGCGCGCTCGCCTTCGAACTGCAGCGACGGCAGCGTCAGGCGGATGCACGCGCCGCGGCGCGCTGCCTGGCCCACGTCAAGCACGACCTCGCCATCGTCGGCCGGCTGCTGCCGAAGCTGGCCGGCGCCGAG
>JANWUU010000079.1 GCA_025057735.1 Burkholderiaceae bacterium | reverse complement strand
CGTGCCTCTGGACCCCGACACGGCGATCAATCCGAACAGCTGGGAGGCGGCGCTGCACGCCGCCGGTGCCGTGCTCGACGCCACGGACCGCGTGATCGCCGGCGAACTGGACAACGCCTTCTGCGCCGTGCGGCCGCCGGGCCACCACGCGCGTCCCAGCGCAGCGATGGGCTTTTGCCTGCTGAACAACGTGGCGATCGGGGCGCTGCACGCGCTGCAGCGGCACGGCCTGCAACGGGTGGCGATCATCGATTTCGACGTGCATCACGGCAACGGCACCGAGGAGATGTTCGCGGGCGACGAGCGGGTGCTGATGGCGAGTTTCTTCCAGCACCCCTTCTATCCGTACACCGGCACCGAGAATCCCGCGAAAAACATGGTCAACGTTCCGCTGCCGGCTGGAACGCGCGGCGATGTGGTGCGCGAGGTGGTCGAGCGCATCTGGCTGCCGCGCCTGCAGGCCTTCGAGCCGGAGATGATCTTCATCTCCGCCGGCTTCGACGCCCACCGCGAGGACGACCTCGGCCAGATGGGGCTGGTAGAAGCCGACTACGCGTTCATCACCGACCAGCTCGTGAAGCTCGCCCAGCGGCACGCGCGCGGCCGCATCGTCAGCACGCTGGAGGGCGGCTACAACCTGGAGGCGCTGGCGCGCAGTGCGGCCGCGCACGTGCGCGCGCTCGCGCAACTGTGAGGCGCACGCCATGCCGAGCCCTATTTTCGACGTCGGTCTGGATCGCAACGCGGCGAATTTCGCGCCGCTGACGCCGCTCACGTTCCTGGAGCGCGCTGGCACCGTGTATGCGGAACTGCCCGCGGTCGTGCACGGCGGCGGCGCCGCCTTGATCCAGCGCACGTGGGGCGAAACGTACGCGCGCTGCCGGCGCCTGGCGAGCGCGCTCTCGCGGCGCGGGCTGGGCCGCGGCGACACGGTGGCGGTGATGCTGACCAACACGCCGGAGATGGTGGAGGTGCATTTCGGCGTGCCGATGGCCGGCTGCGTGCTCAACGCCATCAATACGCGGCTCGATGCGCGCTCGATCGCCTTCATGCTGGAGCACGGCGAGGCCAAGCTGTTCCTGGTCGACCGCGAGTTCGCCGCCACGGCGCGCGCCGCGCTGGCGCAGCTGGCGCAGCCGCCCGAGGTGATCGACGTGCTTGACCCGCTGTACACGGGCCCCGGCGAGCGGCTCGGCGCGATCGATTACGAGGCGCTGCTCGCCGAAGGCGATCCGCAGTTTGACTGGCCGATGCCGGCCGACGAGTGGGATGCGATTACGCTGAACTACACCTCCGGCACGACCGGCAACCCGAAAGGGGTCGTCTACCACCATCGCGGCGCCTACCTGAATGCGGTGTCCAACATCCTGGTGTGGGCGATGCCGCATTTTCCGCGCTACCTCTGGACGCTGCCGATGTTCCACTGCAACGGCTGGTGCTTTCCGTGGACGATCGCCGCGGCCGCCGGGGTCAACGTCTGTCTGCGCAAGGTGGAAGCAAAGGCGATCTTCGATGCCATGCGCGAGCACGGGGTCACGCACTACTGCGGCGCGCCGATCGTGCATTCGATGCTGATCAATGCGCCGCAGGAGCTCAAGCACGGCATCCCGCAGAAGGTGCATGCGATGGTGGCCGGAGCGGCGCCGCCGGCGGCGATGATCGAGGGCATGGAGCGGATGGGGTTCGACCTGACCCATGTCTACGGCCTGACCGAGACGTATGGTCCCGCCACCGTGTGCGCCAAGCAACCGCAGTGGGCGGCACTCGATCTGCCCGCGCGGGCGGCGAAGAACGGCCGCCAGGGCGTGCGCTACCCGATGGAGGAGGCGGTGGCGGTGCTCGATCCGCAGACGATGCAGCCGGTGCCGGCCGACGGCGAGACGATCGGCGAGGTGATGTTCCGCGGCAACATCACGATGAAGGGTTATTTGAAGAACGAGAAAGCGACCGCCGAGGCGTTCGCCGGCGGCTGGTTCCACTCCGGCGACCTCGCGGTCGTGCAGCCGGACGGGTACCTGCGCATCAAGGATCGCAGCAAGGACATCATCATCTCCGGCGGCGAGAACGTTTCCTCGATCGAGGTGGAGGACGTGCTGTACCGCCACCCCGCCGTGATGCTGGCCGCGGTGGTCGCACAGCCGGACCCGAAGTGGGGCGAGGTGCCGTGCGCGTTCGTCGAATTAAAAGAGGGCGCGCAGGTGACCAAGGAAGAGTTGATCGCCTTCTGCCGCCAGCACCTGGCCGGCTTCAAGACGCCGAAGAACGTGATCTTCGGGCCGCTGCCGAAGACCAGCACCGGCAAGATCCAGAAGTTCGCGCTGCGCCAGCAGGTAAAGTCCGCCAGCGCGATCGACGTTTAACCCAGGGAGCCCCCGATGAACGCACCTGCCACGAGCGCAACACTGGAGCCGCTCATCCTGCAGCGCCGCGAAGGCGGCGTGGTTTACCTGACGCTGAACCGTCCGGCGCAGTTCAATTCGCTGTCCGAGGAGATGTTGGGGGCGCTGCGGGACTCGCTGCAGGCGGTCGCCGACGATGCGAGCGCGCGGGTCGTCGTGCTGGGGGGCGCCGGCAAAGCGTTCTGCGCCGGCCATGACCTCAAGCAGATGAAGGCCAACAACCGGCTCGCGTATTACCAGAAGCTGTTTACTGACTGCAGCCAGTTGATGCTGCTGATCCAGCGCATGCCGCAACCGGTGATCGCGCGCGTGCATGGCATCGCGACCGCAGCCGGCTGCCAGCTTGTCGGCATGTGTGATCTGGCGGTGGCCTCCACCGAGGCCCGTTTCGCGGTCTCCGGCATCAACGTCGGCCTGTTCTGCTCTACGCCGGCGGTGGCGCTATCGCGCAACATCGGCCGCAAGGCGGCCTTCGAGATGCTGGTCACCGGCGAGTTCATTGATGCGGCCACCGCGCAGGCGCGAGGCCTCGTCAACCGCGTCGTGCCGCCGCAGGCGCTGGATGCGGAGATCCGCAAGCTCACCGATGCGATCGTCGAAAAGCCGGCGCTGGCGATCGCAATCGGCAAGGGGCTTTTTTATCGCCAGCTCGAAATGGGTATCGAGGCCGCCTATCAGCTTGCCGGCCAGACGATGGCCTGCAACATGGTCGAGGAGGTTGCCCAGGAAGGGGTGGCCGCCTTCATCGAGAAGCGCAAACCGAATTGGGCGTAAAAAACCGGCCGCGCCGGGCGGCCGGATAACGCGTGGAGACGTCTGCGCGCAGCGGAGGGTGCAGGCTACGCAGCGGCGCGCAGCTCCGAGAAATCCTCCTCGGTGAACGGCGGCTCGCGGCGCAGCGCGGGGCCGCTGTACAGATCCAGCCGCAGCGTCAGGCAATACGCGGCGCCACCGGCCCGGTTAAAGGGCGCAAGCGGCACGACGTGGAGCCGGTAGCCGCGCTCGCGCAGCGCCGCCTGCAGGGCGGCGCTCGCGTAGCCGAGCACCACATCCTCACCCAGGCAGACCGCATTGACCGCGAGATTCAGCGCGTCCTCCGCGCTCGCCTCGATCAGCCGATGGCGGCCGACCAGCTCCTCGATGGTCGCCTGCGCGGCCGGCGCGAAGGCGGGCTGATACCAAAGGACGTCGCCCCGCGACAGCACGCAAAGGCAGGTGTCGAGGTGATAAACGCGGGGATCGACGAGCTGCAGTCCCACCGTGGGCACCGCAAACGCCTCGGCCAGCGCGAACTGCGCCTCGCGGCTGCTGCGCGGGCCGAAGCCGGTCCACAGCAGGCCGCGCGTGGCATCCCAGAGCGCGTCGCCCGCCCC
>JANWUU010000076.1 GCA_025057735.1 Burkholderiaceae bacterium | reverse complement strand
CGTGAACGCGGCCGGACAGGTGCTGGCGGCCAACGCGGCCGCGCGCGAATTCGCCGGCGCCCGCGCCGATGGCGTGGTCGGGCGGCACGTTTCGGAGCTCGTGACCTGGCGCTCCGCGCGCGCGGCTGCGCGTCGCTGGTCCCGCCTCTGGGAGCGGCTGCGACGGGGGCGGGCTGCCTTGCGCACGGTGCTGGTGCTGGCCGACGGCCGCCGGCTCGCGGTCGAGATCGATGCGGACGTCATGCGTGTGGACGGCGAGAACGCCGCCTGCCTCCTCGTCCGCGACATTTCCGCGGCGCGCGCCACGGCGCGCGAGCAGCAGCGCGCGCTGGCGCGTGCCCGGCTGCTGGCGCATCCGCCGGACGGGGGCGCGTGGCTGCTGGGCGCCGACCGGCGCGTCATCGAAGCGCGGGTTTCGCCCGAACACTGGCCGGACCTGCACGCGCCCGAGGCGCTCGGCATTCCGTTCGATCTGTTGTTGGCCGAGGAGGCCGGTGCCGAACTGCGCGCGATCGTCGAACAATTCGTCGCCGGGGCGGGCGCTCAGACCCGCACGGGCCTGTGGCGGCTGCGATCGGCGCACACGGACGGCAGGCCGCGCTGGCTCGCGGTCCGTCTGAGCAACCGGCTGCAAGACCCGCGCGTGCGCGCCATTGCGGTCGTGGCGAACGATGCGAGCGAGGCCGTGGCCACGCAAGGGCGCCTAGCGGTGCTGCAGCAGCGCTTGCTCGCTTTCGCGGTCCACGCGGCCGACGTCGTTGCCGTGCTCGACGCCAGCGGGGTGATCCGCTACCAGTCGCCGGCGATCACGCGCACGACCGGTGTCTCGCCGCAGGCCACGCTCGGGCTGCGCGCGGCGAGCCTGGTCAGCGACGAAGACCGGCCGGCGGTGGAGGCGGCCATTTTGGCCGCCGGTCAAGCCGACGCGGGCAGCGCCGCGACCCGTCGCGTTCGCCTGCGCGCTGGCGACGGCACGACCCGGCCGTGCCTGCTGACCGTGCGCAACTGTCAATCGGTGCCCGGCATCGGCGGGCTGCTGCTCACGGCGACGCTGATGCCGGACGGCGCCGCGCCAGCGGAGGAGGATGGCGGCTGCGTCGAGCCGGCACTGCTGCGCCAGGCCCGGCGCGCCGACTTCCGCGAACGGCTGCTCGATTTGGCCATCCATGCGCGCGGCGATTTCACGCAATCGCTGACGCACACGCTGCGGCTGTGCACCGAGACGCTGGGGGCGGCGAGCGCCAGTTTCTGGCGTCTGCAGCGCGAACCGCTCGAGTTGCGCTGCGAGGCGCATTACGAAAACGCGCGCGAGCGTCTGGCACGCGAATGGATCGGTGCCGCGCTATCGGCGACGGCTTTCCCGGACTATTTCGCCCGCTTGCGTGAGCGGCAGCCCGTCGTAATACCCGATGTGCTCGCCGCGCCGCTCCTGCAGACGGCCAGCGGGGAGGCGCGCGGCGCGCCGGCGCGCGCCACGGTCGATGCGCCGGTGCTGCTCGACGGCGAACTGCAGGGGGTGCTGCGCGTGCAGGACCGGCAGCCGCGCGCATGGGACGACGACGAAGTCGATTTCGTCACCACCGCCGCGCTGCTGATCGCACTGGCGATGGAAGCGGCGCAGCGGCAGGAAGCGGAATTGCGCATCGAACAACTGGCCTGGTACGACTCGCTGACCGGGCTGCCGAACCGCAACCTGCTGCGGGAAACGATGCGCGACATGCTGATGACCGCAGCCAACCGCGACCGGCGGGTGGCCGTGATGCTGATCGACCTGGACCGCTTCAAGGACGTCAACGACACGCTCGGGCACGTGGTGGGCGACGCCCTGATCAAGTCGGCCGCCGCCGTACTGAAGGAGGCCGTCGGCGAGGCAGGCATGGTCGCTCGGCTCGGCGGCGACGAGTTCGTCGTCCTGCTGGACCGCTTCGAGCACCGGCAGGAGGTGGCGCTGCTCGCCGCGCGCATCGCCCAGGCCCTGCACCGCACAGACCTGGTGCCGAACGTCGACACCCAGGTCTCGGCGTCGATCGGCGTGGCGCTCTTCCCGGAGCACGGACGCGAGATCAGCACGCTGCTGAAGAACGCCGACGCGGCGATGTATCAGGCCAAGCGCGATGGCCGCAATCAGTTCAGTTTTTTCAACCCGATCCGCGCCGAGCGCGCCGCGCGCGAAGTGCAACTGGGTATCCAGCTGCTGAAAGCGCTGCAGGGCGAGGCGGGGCAGTTCGTCGTCGAGTATCAGCCGCAGGTGGAGATGGCCACCGGGCGCGTGGTCGGCCTGGAGGCGTTGATCCGCTGGCGGCATCCGACGTACGGCCTGCTGACGCCCGACCGCTTCATCGGGGTGGCGGAGGTCAGCGGTCTGTCGGAACGCATCACCCGCTGGGTCATCAACGAGGTCTGCGCGCAGATCCTGCGCTGGCGCGAGCAGCGTCCCGGCTTCGACATTCCGATCTCGATCAACGTCGCTGGCCGCGAGCTCGGCTCCTCCGTGCTGCCGCTGATCGTGCGCAGCGCACTGGCCAAGCACGCGATCGAACCGCGCATGATCACGCTGGAGATCACCGAGCGCACGCTGGTGCGCGAAAACGAGATCAACAACGACGTGATGGCGGAACTCGCCTCGCTCGGCGTCGGACTCGTGCTGGACGACTTCGGCACCGGCTACTCGATGCTCGGCTACTTGAAGCGTATGCCGATCTCGGCGCTGAAGATCGATCAGTCGTTCGTCGCCGGCCTGCCGCGCGATGCGGACAGCTGCGCCATCGTGCATGCGATGCTGGCGGTCGCGCGTCACTTCCGCCTGAAGGTGATTGCCGAGGGGATCGAAGCGGCCGAGCAGGTCGAGTATCTGCGCTCGATCGGCTGCGACTACGCGCAGGGCTACTTTTATTCGCGCCCGCTGGCCAGCGACGGCGTGGTCGAGCATATCGAACTGCCGCCAGCGCCGCCGCACGGCGTGCCCGGCGGCGACTGAGCCAAGAAAGGGAATGCGCCATGCAGTACGAGCACATCATCGTCGAACGCCACGAGCGGGTCGGGCTGATCCGGCTCAACCGCCCGCGCAGCTTAAACGCGCTGAACGACGCGCTGATGGACGAACTCGGCGCGGCGCTGACCGCCTTCGACGCCGACGACAGCATCGGCGCGATCATCATCACCGGCTCGGAGAAAGCGTTTGCCGCCGGCGCCGATATCGGCGCCATGAAGGACTGGACGTACATGGACGTGTTCAAGTCCGAGTACATCACCCGCAACTGGGAGACGCTGAAGCGCATCCGTAAGCCCGTGATTGCGGCGGTGGCGGGCTATGCGCTGGGTGGCGGGTGCGAACTGGCGATGATGTGCGACATCGTGATCGCGGCCGAGTCGGCCCGCTTCGGTCAGCCCGAGATCAAGCTCGGCGTCATTCCTGGGGCGGGCGGCACCCAGCGGCTGCCGCGCGCCGTCGGCAAGGCCAAAGCGATGGATATGGTGCTTACCGGGCGCATGGTCGACGCCCAGGAGGCCGAGCGCGCGGGCTTGGTGTCGCGCGTCGTGCCGGCTGAACGGCTACTGGAGGAGGCGCTGTCGATCGGGCGCGAGATTGCCGGTTTCCCGCTGCCGGCCGTGCTGATGGCGAAGGAGGCCGTCAACCGCGCCTACGAGGCGCCGCTCTCCGAGGGCTTGCTGTTCGAGCGCCGGTTGTTCCATTCGCTGTTCGCGACCGAGGACCAGAAAGAGGGGATGGCGGCGTTTCTCGAAAAGCGCCCGCCTGCGTTCCGGCATCGTTGAAAATCAGGCATGTGGGCGGATCGCCAGCGCCTCGTTTGACAACGCAGATTCGAGTGCGCATAATTCCGCTTCTCTGCTGCTTGGGCGCTTGGTTTGTCGTCAGCGCTGAGGTAGCTAGTTCTTTAACAACGCGAAACAGCCGATAAGTGTGGGCGCTTGATTCGGAGGGCGCAGCCGCCGCCGACGATTTACGGTCGTTGGCGGCGGTGACTCGAACCAATCAAACGCTCACGCGGATGAGGTAGTCACCTCAATTCCGCGAGTGAGCGCCGGATGCGTATGCGTCCGGATCGGAATCGAACTGAAGAGTTTGATCCTGGCTCAGATTGAACGCTGGCGGCATGCCTTACACATGCAAGTCGAACGGCAGCACGGGGGCAACCCTGGTGGC
>JANWUU010000067.1 GCA_025057735.1 Burkholderiaceae bacterium | reverse complement strand
TACGTGCCGGCGATGCAGGCGGCCATCGCCGCCGATCTCGGCATCGACGCCGCCGCCGTCAGCGTCAAGGGCAAGACCACCGAGCGGCTCGGCTTCGTCGGCCGCGCCGAAGGCATCGCCGCGCAGGCGGTGGCGCTGCTGAGCCGCGCCGAGGCGCCGCGCCGCTGAGCTCGTGCGGTGGCGGCCGCGTGGCCGTCACGCAAGCGGCAGGCGCAGCTCGGCGCGCAGACCGCGCGGCGGGTTCGGCAGCAGTTCGAGCCGCCCGCCATGCAGCCGGGCGACGCGCTCGACGATCGCAAGGCCCAGGCCGGCTCCGCGCGTTCCGCTGCGCGCCGCGTCGCCGCGCTCGAACGGCCGCAGCAGCCGTTCGACGTCTTGCGGCGCAATGCCGGGGCCGCGATCGGCCACCACCAGCACGGCCTCCGTCCCGTCGCGGCGCGCGAGCAGCGTCAGGTCCAGGTGGCCGTCTTCCGGACGGCGACCGTAGCGGTGGGCGTTGGCCAGCAGGTTGTCGAGCGCCCGCGCCACCTCGGTCGCATAGACGGGCGCCGTCAGCGTCGGGTCGGCATCCACCGTGGCGTGGGTATCCCGCAGGCGCGCGCGCGCGAGGGCCGCCTCCAGCAGCGCGGCCAGATTGGCGGGTTCCCTCGGCTGTTGCGGGGTGGGCCGCGCATAGTCGAGGAACTGTCCGACGATGGCATCCAGTTGCTCGATGTCGCCCGCCATCGCCGTGCGCGTTGCCTCCGGCAGTTCGAGCATCTCCAGCTCCAGGCGCAGGCGCGCAAGCGGCGTGCGCAGGTCGTGCGAAATGCCGGCCAGCAGCACCGCACGGTCCCGCTCGAGCTGCGCCAGATCGGCCACCATGCGGTTGAAGCTGCGGTTGACGGCGCGGATCTCGGCCGGGCCGCGCTCGGGCAGCCGCTCCGGCGTGCGGCCGCTGCCGAGCGCGCGCGCGGCGTCGGCGAGCTGCCGCAGCGGACGGTTGACCACGCCGGTGATGGCCACCGCCACCAGCAGGGACAGCGCGGCGGCCACGATCGCCCAGCGGACCCACTGGGTGCCGGCGTCACGCGCCAGCGGGTCGCGTTCGATATAGACCCAGTAGTCGTCGCCGTCGATGTCGAAACTGACCCAGAAGCCGGGTACGCCGTTGACGCCGACGGCCAGTTCCGTGTCGGGGCCCAGGCGATCGAGGATGCGCTGCGCGACGGCGCGCATCAGCGCATCGTCGGGCCAGGGCGTGATGTCGTCGCCCGGCTCGCGCGGCACGATGCGCACCCCCTCGTTGTCGGCCAGCTCGCGCAGCAGCGGGCGGCGAAAGGCGGCATCCGAGTAGACCAGGGCACTGCGCGTGATGTTGACGATCGAGACCACCTGCTGCGCGATCTGGCGGGCGCGCGGCTCGCGCTCGAACAGGCGAAAGCTCTGCGCCCACGCCAGCAAAATGGCGACGATCAGCGCGACGATCCACAGGAAGGTGCGCCAGAAAAGGCTCGGCGACGGCAGCGGCATCGGCGGTCAGGAGCCGCCGTCGGGCACGAAGACGTAACCGAGACCCCACACGGTCTGGATGTAGCGCGGCTTCGACGGCTCCGGCTCGATCAGCTTGCGCAGGCGCGAGATCTGCACGTCGAGCGAGCGGTCGAAGGCCTCGTACTCGCGGCCGCGCGCCATTTCCATGAGCTTGTCGCGCGACAGCGGCACGCGCGGGTGCAGCGCAAAAACCTTCAGCACCGCGAACTCGCCGGTGGTCAGCGGCACGAGCTCGCCGTTCTTCTTCAGCGTGCGCGTGCCGAGGTCCAGCGTGTAGTCGCCGAAGGTCACGGTCTTGTCCTCGCGCGTCGGCGCGCCCGGAATCTCCGCGGGCTCCCGCCGCCGCAGCACGGCGTGAATGCGCGCCAGCAGCTCGCGCGGATTGAAGGGCTTGGGCAGGTAGTCGTCGGCGCCCATCTCCAGGCCCACGATGCGGTCGACGTCCTCGCCCTTGGCAGTCAGCATGATGACGGGGGTGCCGTCGTTGCTGCCGCGCAGCCGGCGCAGCACCGCCAGCCCGTCCTCGCCGGGCATCATCAGGTCCAGGATCAGGCAATCGAAACGCTCGCGCAGCCACAGGCGGTTCATCGCCTGCGCGTTTTCCGCCAGGTAGACCGTGAAGCCGTTGCCGCCCAGATAGCGGCGCAGCAGATCGCGCAGGCGGGGGTCGTCGTCGACGACCAGGATCTTCGGATGCGTGCGGTTCATTTCGACGCAGCAGGCTTCGCGGGTGCGGCGCGCATGCTGCCACGTGGCTGGCGCGCCGCGTGCCGCGGCGGCACATTCTGTTACAGACTTTACCCGTCCGCCGCGCGCCGCGCGTGACCGCCGCATGCTGTTGCCGCGTTCCTTGCCTACACTAGCGGCCACCCTCGGTATGCGTACGCCTCGGATCCTCGTGTTGGGGTTGCTCGCCAGCGCGGCGCTGACGGCGCACGCGCAGCCCGGGCGCGAGCCGCCCGAGCGGTGGCAGCGCATGACGCCGGAGCAGCGCGAGCAGATCTGGCGTGGCCTGCCGCCGGATCAAAAACTGGAACTCTGGCGGCGGCTGCCCCCGGCAGAGCGGCAGGTGCTGCGCGAACGCATGACGCCCGAACAGCGCGAGGCCATGCGCGAACGCTGGCTGGAGGAGCGTGCCCGCCGCGTCGGCGACGGCGGCAGTCTGCGGCGGCTGACGGCGGAAGAGCGGCACCACCTGCGCGAGCAGGTGCGCGAGGCAAACCGCGAATGGCGCGCCCGCGGGCGGGCGGACGACGAGCGGTGACCTGATGATTCGAGGGCTCTTGATCGCTCTGGGGCTGCTCGTGGCTTGCGCTGCGAGGGCGGAAGCGCTCGGCGCCGCCGGAGCCCAACGTTTGCTGACGAGGGCTGGCTTCGCCCCGCATCCGGCGGAGGTGGCGCGCTTCGCGGGGCTGGATCAGGCCGCGGCGGTGGATCGGCTGCTGGCCGCAGCCCGGGCGCACGCGGTCGCGCAGACACCCGCGCCAAGGTGGGTGGACGAACCGTTCCTGTCGCTGCGCTCGACGCGGGGGATGGACGAGGCTCAGCGCGCCGCGCAGCGCGAACGGTCGCGCCAGCAAGCGCTGGAGCTGCGGGCCTGGTGGCTGCAGGAGATGGCGACGACGCCGGCGCCGCTGCGTGAGCGGATGACTCTCTTCTGGCACAACCACTTCGTTTCGGCGCTACCGAAGGTCCGGTCGCCAGTGCTGATGTACCGGCAGAACGTCATGCTGCGCAGGCACGCCCTCGGCAGTTTCCGCGTGCTGCTGAAAGCGGTGGCCAAGGATCCGGCGATGCTGATCTATCTGGATGGTGCCGCCAGCCGCCGGGGTGCCCCAAACGAGAATTTCGCCCGCGAGCTGATGGAGCTTTTCACCCTCGGGCCCGGCAACTACACAGAGCAGGACATCCGGGAGGCGGCGCGGGCCTTCACCGGCTGGAGCGTGGACCCCGACCACGGTGAATTCGTTTTCCGCCGCGCCTGGCATGACGACGGCGAGAAGCGCCTGTTTGGCCGCAGCGGCCGCTTCGATGGCGATGCTGTGCTGGACATCCTGCTCGAACAGCCGGCTGCGGCAGGTTTCATCGTCGAGAAGCTGTGGCGCGAGTTCGTATCGCCGCAGCCCGATCCGCCGCGCGTGCAGACGATCGCCCGGGCGTTGCGCGCCAGCGACTATGACATTACGGTAGCCCTGCGCGCTCTGCTGCTGCAACCGGAGGTCGTCGCCGGCGATCCGGCCGATGCGTTGGTGAAGTCGCCGGCCGAACTGGTCGTCGGCCTGGCCCGCCAGTTCCATGGCGAGCTCGCGCCAACGGCGGCGCATGCCGTGGCGGCGATGGGGCAGAACCTGTTCGCGCCGCCGAGCGTACGCGGTTGGCCCGGCGGTGAGGATTGGATCAACACGCAGACGCTGCTGGCGCGTAAGCGGTTCGTGATGCAGGCGTTCGAAGGCGCGCCGTCGCGACCGGCAGTACCGAAAGTTGCGGGTGACGATCCCGCTATGGCGGGTGCCGAGCGTGTTCGGTCGAGGGTCGCAGAACGGCTGCCGGCAATTGCAGCCGTGCGGATCGACGCATCGCGCTGGCTGCACGAGGTCTTCGGTTTCGGCGCCGAAAGACCGCTCGACCTGGCGGCGTTCCACCGCCTTGCTGGGACTCTGCTCAGCCTGCCGCCGACGACGTCCTTGCCCGCCGGCTCGCTGGCGGGCGACGCGCTGCGCGCGTTGGTGCTCGACCCCGCTTACCAGACGAGATAAGAGAAGGATACGGTCGATGATCCGGCGGCGGGATTGGTTCTTTTGGGCGGGCGCGCGGCTCGCCCTGTTCGGCTGCCCCGCGTGGCTGCGAGCAGCGCCTGTCGACACGGCGCGGCTGCTGTTCCTGATCGAGCTGCGTGGCGGCAACGATGCGCTGAACACAGTGGTGCCATTCGAGGAGGGCCGCTACTTCGACCTGCGGCCACGGCTGGCCCTCCGCGGCGAAGACGTCGTGCCGCTCGCTCGCGGGCTCGCCCTACATCCGGCGCTCGCGCCGCTGCGGCCGTTGTGGGACGCCGGCGAGATGGCCATCGTGCAAGGTGTCGGGTATCCGAATCCGGAGCTATCGCATTTCCGGTCCATCGAAATCTGGGACACCGCATCGGCGGCCGATCAGTACCTGCACCAGGGCTGGCTGACGCGCGCCGCGGCGGCCGCACCGGTGTTCCGTGCAGCCGCTCTGGACGGTATCGTGCTCGGTGCCAGCGATCTCGGGCCGTTTGCCGGTGGCGCGCGCGCCATCGTAACCAGCGACCCATCGCGCCTTGCGCGTGCGGTGGCGCCGGCAGCCGCGCCGGCGGTATCTGTCCGGGGTGCCTTGGCGCATCTGGTGCGCGTTGAAAGTGATCTCGACCGCGCTGCCCTGGCGCTGCGCAACCCGACACAGATCGAGACGGAGTTTCCTCGCACCCCCCTCGGATTTGCGTTGCAACGTGCGGCAGAGGTCGCCGCGACGCGCCGCGTGCCCGTCTTTCGCGTCACGCTAGCCGGGTTCGATACCCATCGCAATCAGGCGGCGATCCACTCGGCCCTGCTGCGCCAGCTGGGCGATGGAATCGTGGCGCTGAGAACCGCGTTGCAGGCAGCTGGTCTTTGGCAGGACACCCTGGTGATGACGTATTCGGAGTTCGGCCGCCGTCCGCGCGAAAATGCCAGCGGTGGCACCGATCACGGCACTGCTGGGGTGATGTTTGCATTCGGTGCCGGCGTCGCTGGCGGCGTGCTCGGGGCCGCGCCTTCGCTGGCGCGCCTAGATGCTGACGGCAACCTGCGCTACACGACCGACTTTCGCGCGGTCTATGCGACGGTGTTGGAGCGCTGGTGGCAGGTCGACAGTGTGACGGTGCTCGGCACACGATTCGCGCCGCTGCCGATGCTGCGCGTATAGGGGACCCAATAGAATCGGGCCGTGTGGCACGCCTGGCGCGTGCCACGGTACGCATGTCCGCCGTGCCGCTGCTGCTCGTCATCGATTCCGCCACCGAGGTCTGCTCCGTCGCTCTGGCTGCCGGCGCGACGGTGCTGGCTGCGAGCGAGGTGGCCGCAGAGGCCCATTCGCAGCACCTGTTGCCGATGATCGACGGGTTGCTCGCAGAGACGAGGCGGCGGCTGGTCGACTGCGATGCCATCGCGTTCGGCGCCGGGCCGGGCGCTTTCACCGGCCTGCGCCTGGCCTGCGGCATCGCCCAAGGCCTCGCCTTCGGCACCGGCAAGCCGCTCGTCGCGATCGGCAACCTTGCCGCCGTCGCCGCCGATGCCCTCGCGCAGGACACCGGTGCGCGCCGCGTGCTGGCAGCGGTGGACGCGCGCATCGGCGAGGTCTACTGCGCCGTGTACGAACGCGCCGCGCGGCGACCGTTGGAGATCGTGGCGCCGCGGCTGGCGCGCGCCGACGAGCTGCCGGCGCTGGCGAATCGGCATGCCGCCGATACGCTGGCCGGCAATGCGCTGCTTGCGCATGCGGCGTGTGGGCAGGGCTTCGCCGGCCGGCGGCTGCCGCAGGCGCGCGCCGATGCGGCGGGCATTGCGGCGCTGGCGAGCGTGGCCTTCGAGGCGGGCGAGCTGCTCGCCCCCGCGGCGGCGGCCCCGCTGTATGTCAGAGAGCGCGTGGCGCTGACCGTGGCGGAGCGGCAGGCGCGGACCGCGGCTGTGTGAGCGATGGCTGCCGTCCTGCGTCCCCAGGAGGAGCGCTTCGAGCCGATGCGCGCGCAGGATCTCGACGAGGTGATCGCGGTCGAGCGCGACATTTACCCCTTTCCGTGGACGCGCGGCAATTTCCAGGACGCGCTCGCCGCCGGTTACAGCGCCTGGCTCCTGCGCGCGCCACACGCGAACCTGATCGCCTACGCCATCGTGATGCTGGCGCTTGACGAGGCGCACCTGCTGAACCTCAGCGTCGCGCGGCGATACCAGCGGCGCGGCTATGGCTGGCGCATGCTGGACTGGATGGCGGCATGCGCGCGCGACTACGGCGCCCGCACGATGCTGCTGGAGGTTCGACCGAGCAACGAACCGGCGTTGCGCCTGTACGCTCGCTACGGCTTCGACCGCATCGGCGTGCGGCGCGGCTATTACCCGGCGCATGACGGCCGCGAGGACGCGATCGTCATGCGCATCAGCCTGTGATGCTGGATCCGGCGCGCACCCGCGCGTGGTACGCCCTGCGGCTGGGACCGCTGTGGGTGCGGCGCGACGGCGGGCCGGCCGCCGGCGCCGACGCGGCGCAGGCGGCACCGGTGCCGTCGGCGGGGCCGGCACGGCAGGCCGCCATCGCGGCGCTCGAGTGGCAGGCGTTGCAGCGGGCGGTCGCGGCGTGTACCGCCTGTCCGCTGGCGCGTACGCGCCGACAGACCGTGTTCGGCGTGGGCGACCGGCAGGCGCACTGGATGTTCGTCGGCGAGGCGCCCGGGGCGGAGGAAGACGCGCAGGGCGAGCCGTTCGTCGGTCAGGCCGGCCGGCTGCTCGACAACATGCTGGCCGCCATCGGCCTGTCGCGGCACGCCCAGGGTGCACGCGGGGTGTACATCGCCAACGTGCTGAAGTGTCGCCCGCCGGGCAACCGCAATCCCGAGCCGGGCGAAGTCGCCCTGTGCGAGCCGTTTTTGCTGCGGCAG
>JANWUU010000055.1 GCA_025057735.1 Burkholderiaceae bacterium | reverse complement strand
TCCAGCAACCGCGCGCGCGCGTCGATGACGATCAGCGCCACCGCCAGGCAGGCAAAGAACAGCAGCCGCGCGCGCGCCGAAACGCCTTGGTTGAACAGGGGCGGCGGGCCGTAATCCATCGTCGTCGCCCGTCGGCCGTCGGGCCGTGGCGGCGCTCGGCGCGGGCGGCGCCGCGCACCCCGGGCCGCCGCACGGCGCCGGCCGACGCGCCGCTCAGCCGGTCAGGAAGGAATGCCCGAACTTGTCCATGCGCTCCAGCGCGATGCCGCAGCCGCGCACCACGCAGGTCAGCGGATCCTCGGCGACCACCACGGGCAGCCCGGTTTCCTCCATCAACAGGCGGTCGATGTCGCGCAGCAGGGCGCCGCCGCCCGTGAGCATCATGCCGCGGTCGGCGATGTCGGCACCCAGCTCCGGCGGCGTCTGCTCGAGCGCGATCTTCACCGCGCTGACGATCTGGTTCAGGGGATCGGTCAGCGCCTCCAGCACCTCGTTGCTGGAGATCGTGAAGGAGCGCGGGATGCCCTCGGAGAGGTTGCGCCCCTTGACCTCCATCTCCTTGACCTCCGAGCCGGGAAAGGCCGACCCGATTTCTTTCTTGATCGCCTCCGCGGTGGGCTCGCCGATCAGCATGCCGTAGTTGCGGCGGATGTAATTGATGATCGCCTCGTCGAACTTGTCGCCGCCGACGCGCACCGACCCGGAATACACCATGCCGCCCAGCGAAATGATGCCGACCTCGGTGGTGCCGCCGCCGATGTCCACCACCATCGAGCCTGACGCTTCCGAAACCGGCAGCCCAGCGCCGATGGCCGCGGCCATCGGCTCCTCGATCAGGAACACCTGGCTGGCGCCGGCGGCCTCCGCCGATTCCTTGATCGCGCGCCGCTCCACCTGGGTGGAGCCGCACGGCACGCAGATGATGATGCGCGGGCTGGGCGCGAACAGGCTCGACGGGTGCACCATCTTGATGAACTGCTTGAGCATCTGCTCGGTCACCGTGAAGTCGGCGATGACGCCGTCCTTCATCGGCCGGATCGCCTCGATGTTGCCGGGCACCTTGCCGAGCATCTGCTTGGCCTCGCGACCGACCGCGCGGATCGTGCGCTTGCCGTTCGGGCCGCCCTCGTGGCTGATCGCCACCACCGAGGGTTCGTCCAGGACGATGCCCTTGCCGCGCACGTAGATGAGCGTATTGGCCGTGCCAAGATCGATCGCGAGATCGCTGGAAAAGTAACTGCGCAGAAAACCGAACATCGCTTGCCGGAACGAGGGTCAGAGGCGGCGCCGCCCGCCCGCGGCGACCGCGGCGCGCGACGGCGCGAAAGTGGTGCGCGATAATACGCCAAAGTGTCGATTCTCCCTGCGGCGGACGCGCCTTTGCGCGACATCCGTCGACGCTCGCTCGGACCGTTTCCCCGATGTCGCTCACCCTCGACGACGTGTATCGCATCGCGCATCTGGCGCGCATCCACATCGATGCCGCGCAAGCGCAGCAGACGCTCGCCCAACTCAACGACATCTTCGCGCTGATCGAGCGCATGCGGCGCATCGACACCGCCGGGGTGGAGCCGATGGCGCATCCGCTGGGCGGCGCACAGCGCCTGCGCGAGGACGAGGTCACCGAAGGCGACACGCGGGAGGAGAACCTGAAGAACGCACCGGCGGCCGCCGATGGCCTGTTCCTGGTGCCGAAGGTGATCGAATGAGCGGCCACCACGGTCCCGCGCCGTTCCGCCGTGGCGGGCCGCAGGCGGCGCAACACCCGCTCGCGCGGCGCCGGTCCTCCTAGCCATGCCCGCACTGGCCCATTTCACGCTGGCCGAACTGAGCCGGCTGCTCGCCCGCAGGGAGGTGTCGGCCGTCGAGCTGGCCCGGCACTTCCTGGACCGCATCGAACGGCACCGGACGCTGAACGCCTTCCTGGACGTGCGCCCGGACGTTACGCTCGCGCAGGCGCGCGCGGCCGACGCCCGGCGCGCGCGCGGCGAATCCGGCCCGCTGCTGGGCGTTCCGGTCGCGCACAAGGACATCTTCGTCACGCGCGACTGGGCGAGCACGGCCGCCTCGAAGATGCTGGCCGGCTACATGAGCCCGTTCGATGCCACCGTGGTGGCCAACCTCAAGGCGGCTGGCATGGTCTGCCTGGGCAAGCTCAACTGCGACGAATTCGCGATGGGCTCGTCCAACGAGAACAGCGCGTTCGGCAACGTGCTCAATCCGTGGGATCCGAAAGCGGTGCCGGGCGGCTCCTCGGGCGGATCTTCTGCCGCGGTGGCGGCTCGGCTGGCGCCGGCGGCCACCGCCACCGACACCGGCGGCTCGATCCGCGAGCCGGCGGCCTTCACCGGCGTCACCGGCGTGAAGCCGACCTACGGCCGCCCGTCGCGCTGGGGCATGATCGCGTTCGCCTCCTCGCTGGATACGGCCGGCGTGATGACGCAGACCGCGGAGGACGCGGCGCTCGTCTTCAACGCCATGCTGGGCTTCGACCCGAAGGACTCCACGAGCGTGGAGCGCCCCGGCGAGGACTACACGCGCCATCTGCAGGACGGCGTGCGCGGGCTGCGCATCGGCGTGCCGAAAGAGTTCTTCGGCCCCGGGCTGGCGGCGGACGTGGAGGTCGCGGTGCAGGCGGCGCTGGCGGAATTCGAGCGGCTCGGCGCGCACCTGGTGGAGATCTCGCTGCCGAACGCCGAGCTCGGCATCCCGGTGTACTACGTGATCGCGCCGGCGGAGGCGAGCTCCAACCTGGCCCGTTACGACGGCGTGCGCTACGGGCATCGCGCGCGCGAGTACGCGGACCTCACCGACATGATCAAAAAGACGCGCGCCGAGGGGTTCGGCGCCGAGCCGAAGCGCCGCATCCTGATCGGCACCTATGTGCTGTCGCACGGCTACTACGACGCCTACTTCATCAAGGCGATGCAGGTGCGGCGGCTGATCGCGCAGGACTTCGCGCGCGCCTTCGCGCAATGCGACCTGATCGCCGGGCCGGTCACCACCAGCGTCGCCTTCGAGTTCGGCGAGCGCGCCGCGGATCCGGTGGCGATGTATCTGGCCGATCTATACACGGTGCCCGGTTCGCTGGCCGGCATTCCGAGCGCGAGCATTCCGTGCGGCTTCGGCGCCAAGGGGCGGCCGGTCGGGCTGCAACTGATGGCCAATCACTTCCAGGAGGCGAAGCTGCTCGGCGCGGCGCACGCCTATCAGTGCGCCACCGACTGGCACCGCCGCGTGCCAACGGGGTTCTAAACATGGACTGGGAGATCGTGATCGGACTGGAGACGCATGTGCAGCTCTCCACCCGCAGCAAGATCTTCTCCGGCGCGCCGACCGCCTTCGGCGCGCCGCCCAACACGCAGGCGTGCGCGATCGATCTTGCGCTGCCCGGCACGCTGCCGGTGCTGAACCGGGCGGCGGTGGAATGCGCGATCAAATTCGGCCTGGCGGTGGACGCGACGATCGCCGCGCGGAGCATCTTCGCGCGCAAGAACTACTTTTATCCGGACCTGCCGAAGGGCTACCAGATCAGCCAGTACGAGATCCCGGTCGTGCAGGGCGGCGCGCTGTCCTTCCTGGTCGCGCCCAGGGGGGGCGGGCCGTATGCGAAGACGGTGCGGCTGGTGCGCGCGCACCTGGAAGAGGATGCGGGCAAGAGCCTGCACGAGGATTTCCGCGGCATCAGCGGCATCGATCTGAACCGCGCCGGGACGCCGCTGCTGGAAATCGTCTCCGAGCCGGATCTGCGCTCCGCCGCCGAGGCGGTCGCGTACGCCAAGGCCCTGCACGCGCTGGTGGTGTGGCTCGGCATCTGCGACGGCAACATGCAGGAGGGCAGTTTCCGCTGCGATGCCAACGTCAGCGTGCGCCGGCGCGGCGAGCCGCGCCTGGGCACCCGCTGCGAGATCAAGAACCTGAACAGCTTCCGGTTCCTGCAGCAGGCCATCGAGTTCGAGGCGCGCCGGCAGATCGAGCTGCTGGAAGACGGCGGCCAGGTGGTGCAGGAGACGCGCCTGTTCGACCCGCAGCAGGGCGAGACACGCCCGCTGCGCAGCAAGGAAGACGCGATGGACTATCGCTACTTCCCGGACCCGGACCTGCTGCCGCTGGAGATCGCGCCGGCGTGGATCGAGCGCGTGCGCGCGGCGCTGCCCGAGCTGCCGGCGGCGCGGCGCGAGCGCCTCATGCGCGAGCATGCGCTGCCGGCATACGATGCGGCGACGCTGACCGCGAGCCGGGCGCTGGCCGACTACTACGAGGCCGTCGCCGCGCAGGTCGGCGACAAGAAGGCGGCCGCTAACTGGGTCCTGGGCGAGGTGTCGGCGGCGCTCAACGACGCCGGCATCGAGATCGACGCCTGTCCGGTGTCCCCGCAGCAACTAGCCGGTCTGATCGAACGGGTGCGCGACGGCACCATCAGTGGGCGCGCCGCCAAGGAGGTGTTCGCCGCCCTGTGGCGGCGCGAGGCCGACAGCGCCGATGCGGTAATCGAGGCGCGTGGGTTGTGGCAGATCTCCGACGGCGCAGCGCTGGAACAGCTGGTCGAGGAGGTGATCGCCGCCAACCCGAGGCCGGCGGCGGAATTCCGCGCCGGCAAGGAAAAGGCGCTGCAGGCGCTGATCGGTCAGGCGATGAAGGCTTCGCGCGGAAAGGCCAACCCGCAGCAAGTCAGCGAGCTGCTGCGGCGCAAGCTCACCGGCTGAGGACGGCCAACAGCGCTCACTGCAGCGTGCCGCGCTGCACGGGCTTGGCGCCGGCGGTAACCAGTTCGCGGAAGCGTTTCGCCTCGGCGTCGTAGCGCTCGTTGACGCGCGCCATGTCGGCCTTGGCGTCGGCGATCGCCTTCTCCTGGGCGCGGATCATTTCCTCGTTGGCCGCGATCTCGCGCTTCAGCTTCTCCGGCAGCTCGCGGCGGACGTAAAACTCGGTCTCCTCGTCCAGGCGCTTGCGCTCGCGCAGCAACTCCTGCAGGCGCCGCTGGGCCCGCTCGATGAGCACCTGGCGGTCCGCCAGCGCGCGGTTGCGGGCGTTCTCGATCTCGGTCTCGTTGGCGTAGGTCTCCAGCAGCGACAGGTCGCGCCGCATCTGCGCGCGCTGCCGCTCCGCCTCCTGCATCTGCCGCTTGCGCTCCGCCTCCAGCGCGGCCCGCTGCTCGGGCGTCAGCGGCGGCTCGATCACGCGCTTGACCGAGCCGTCGGCGCGCAGTTCGCGGATCGGCCGGTCGGCGCACTCCGGCGGCGGGCGGTCGGCGGTGATCGTGCGCCCGCTCGCGGTGGTGCAGACGTAAAGCTGCGCACCGGCCGCGCCGCTGGCGAGCGCCAGCGCGGCGTAGATCGGCGCGCGCAGCGTCCCGAGAAACCTCGGACGAACGGGCGCCCGCAGCGCCGAGCGCACGACGCCGCGCCGCGAGCGAAGAGACCTATCAAGGAGATGGCCGAGCAGCGCGCGAGCACGCCACACCGCGATCGGGACGCGCAGTCGGTTGCTCAGGGGTTCCCTAGGCGCCATAGCGTTCGCGGTAAGCCAGGAGCGCGTCGCGATGCGGCCGCAGTTCGGCCGCCTGCGGCGCGTCGGAATCGATGAAGGTCATCAGGTCGTCCAGATCGGCGATCGCCAGCACCGGGATACCGTAACGCCGAGTG
>JANWUU010000415.1 GCA_025057735.1 Burkholderiaceae bacterium | reverse complement strand
ATGATCTGGTCGGTGTCGACGTTGGCGCGATCCAGCGGCGCCACAACGCCGGTATGCGCGACGAAAGGCTGCATCAGCGGCTCCTCAGATCAGTTGCCGCACGTCGACGAAGCGTCCGGCGATCGCCGCCGCCGCGGCCATCGGCGGGCTGAGCAGATGCGTGCGCCCGCCGGCGCCCTGCCGGCCCTCGAAGTTGCGGTTGGAGGTGGACGCGCAACGCTCGCCCGGCTCGAGGCGATCGGCGTTCATGCCGAGGCACATCGAACAACCGGGCTCGCGCCATTCGAAGCCGGCGTCGCGGAAGATTTTGTCCAACCCCTCCGCTTCGGCCTGGCGCTTCACGGTGCCGGAGCCCGGCACGACCAGCGCCTGCCGCACGTTGTCCGCGATGCGCCGGCCGCGCACGATCTGCGCCGCCGCGCGCAGATCCTCCAGTCGCGAGTTCGTACAGGAGCCGATAAAGACCTTGTCGATATGGATGTCGGTCATCGGCATGCCGGGCTGAAGCCCCATGTAATTCAGCGCCCGCTCGTAGCCCTCGCGCCGCACCGGGTCGCTTTCCTGGCGCGGATCCGGCACGCGGCCATCGATGGTCGTCACCATCTCGGGCGACGTGCCCCAGGTGACCTGCGGCTTCAGCGCCGCGGCATCGATCTGCACGGTGCGGTCGAAGACGGCGTCCGGATCCGAATGCAGCGTGCGCCAGTACGCGACGGCCTGTTCCCACAGCGCGCCGGTCGGCGCGCACGGCCGGCCGCGAACGAACTCGATCGTCTTCTCGTCCACCGCCACCATGCCGGCCCGCGCGCCGGCCTCGATCGCCATGTTGCACACCGTCATGCGGCCCTCGATCGACAGCGCGCGGATGGTGGAGCCGCCGAATTCGATCGCATACCCGGTGCCGCCGGCCGTGCCGATGTGCCCGATCACCGCCAGGATCACGTCCTTGGCGGTGACGCCGCGCGGCAACTCGCCCTCCACACGCACCAGCATGTTCTTCGACTTGCGCGTCAGCAGCGTCTGCGTGGCGAGGACGTGCTCGACCTCGGAAGTGCCGATGCCGAAGGCGAGCGCCGCCAGCGCCCCGTGCGTGCTGGTATGCGAGTCGCCGCAGACCACCGTCATGCCGGGCAGCGTCGCCCCCAGCTCGGGGCCGATCACGTGCACGATGCCCTGACGGGAATCGAGAAAGGGAAAGTACGCCGCCGCGCCGAAGGACTTGATGTTCGCATCCAGCGTGACGATTTGCTCGCGCGACACGGGATCGGCCACGCCGTCGAGCCCGCGCTCCCAGCCGGTGGTGGGCGTGTTGTGGTCGGCGGTGGCGACGATCGAGGAGACGCGCCACGGCGTACGCCCGGCCAGCCGCAGACCCTCGAAGGCCTGCGGGCTCGTCACCTCGTGCACCAGATGGCGGTCGATGTACAAGACGGTCGTGCCGTCCGGTTCGACGTGCACGACGTGGTCGTCCCAGAGCTTGTCGTAGAGGGTTTTCGCCACGGCCGCAGCGCTGACGGACCGCCCGCAGAGACGGCGGACCCGCGGATCTCGAGAGTGAAGCATTATGCCACTGCCCTGCGCGATGCCCCCATGGAACCCCGGCGCGTGCGCCGTGTCCCAGCGGTCATCGCGAGCCGCCCCAACCGCCTGCGCCGGAGGCTGACGCATGACCGATCGCCCGAACAACCGCCGCCTGCTGCAACGGCGCCACACGCTCGCCGCACTGGCCGGCGCGCCCCTGTTGTCCGTGCCCGTGGGCACCGCCCGCAGCGGCACGCGTGTGCCGACCCCGGCGCAGACGCTCGGCCCGTTTTATCCGCGCAGCGCCGCCGAGCGACCGCCGCAGACCGACGCTGATCTTCTGACGGTCGACGGCGAGCGCGTGTTGACGCGGGGCGTGCCGCTGTACCTGACCGGGCGCGTGCTGACCCGCAGCGGCCAGCCGCTTGCGCAGGCGTTGGTGGAGATCTGGCAATGCGACGCCAACGCCGTCTACCACCATCCGCACGGCGGCGCCGCCTCGGAACGCGACCCGCACTTCCAGGGCTACGGTCAGACGCGCGCCGATGCGGACGGGGCCTTCCATTTCCGCACCATCGAGCCCGTGCCCTACCCCGGACGCACTCCGCACATCCACGTGCGGGTGCAGGCTGCCGGCCACACCGCGCTGGCAACCCAGCTGTACCTGCCCGAGCACCCCGGCAACGCGGCCGATTTCCTGTACCGGCGCCTGAGCCCCGCCGAGCGCGCGCTGATCACGCTCAACCTTACGCCGACCCGCGCTACGCATCCGCTCGCGGCCGCCACGCAGCGCATGGCGCGCGTCGAACTGGTGCTCGGCTGACTGGCTCAGCCGCCGCGCGTCTTCAAATAGAGCGGCAACACGCGCTGGGACACGGTTTCCAGGTCGCGAATGCGCGCCTCGTGCGAGGGATGCGTGGACAGCCACTGCGGCGGCTGCGCGCGCGAGTCGGCCATCATTTTCTTCCACAGGCTGATCGCGGCGCGCGGGTCGTATCCGGCGCGGGCGGCCAGTTCCACACCGATGCGGTCGGCCTCCTGTTCGTTCTCGCGGCTGTTCGGCAGCACGAACATGCTTTGCGCCAGCAACTGGCCGACGTCGCCCAGCGACACGCCGGTCAGGATCTCGATGACGCCGAGGCCGACCGCAGCGCCCATTTGCCGGCTCATGCGCTCGCGCGCATGCTCGCGCAGCGCATGCGCGATCTCGTGCCCCATCACGGCGGCCAGTTCGTCGTCGGTCAACGCCAGTTTCTCGATGAGACCGGTGTAGACGGCGATCTTGCCGCCCGGCATGCACCAGGCGTTGACCTGATCGGCCTTCAGGACGTTGACCTCCCACTGCCAGCGCGGCGCGTCGTCCCGGAACACCGCCGTGTGCGGAATGAGCCGCCGGGCGATCGCGCGCACGCGCTCGGTCTGCCGAGCGTCGGGATTCAGGGCACCCTTCTTCTCGGCCCCCTGCACGATCTGCAGATATTGCTGCCGCGCAGCCGCCTCCACCTCCGCCGGCGACAGCAGCGCGAACATGCGCTGCGGCCGATCGACACCGACCTCGCCGCCGCGCGTGGTCTGCACCGTCTGGCAGCCGACCATCGCCGCGGCCAGCGCCAGCGCGCCCCACAGAAGCCGTCGCCGCGACGACGCTTTGCTTGTCCCGCTCATTCGTCCACCGTCCGAGTGTGTTCAGCCCTGCCCCTCGTGCCGCCGCGCCCGCCGCACCGCCACCCAGCCCGCCAGCGCCGCGAGCGTGCTGGACCAGAACGTCGCCGCCGGCCCGGCGGACGACCATAGCCCGGCGGCGGCCAGACTGCCCGCCGTGCCGCCGATGCCGTAGCCGACGCTGATATACAACGCCTGGCCGCGCGTAGCGGCGCGGCCCGGAAACCAGCGCTGGATCGTCAGCACGCAGGCGCTGTGGTGCAGCGCGAAAGTCGCCGCGTGCAGCATCTGCGCCAGGGCGAGCAGCGGCACCACATCGGCGAACTCGGCCGTCAGCAGGAAGCGCAGGGCCGCGAGCAGCAGGGTCGCCTCCAGCAGCGTGAACAGGGCAAAGCGCGCGAACAGCCGCCCCTGCACGAAGAACAGCCCGATCTCCAGCACCACGCCGAGCACCCAGAACACGCCGATGGCCGCCTTGCTGTAGCCAAGTTGCGCCAGATAGAGCGACAGATACGTGTACATCGCGCCGTGCGCGAACACCATCAGCAGCGCGGAGGCGAAGAACCAGCGCACGCGCGGCTCGCGCAGCCGCGCGCGCACCGACACCGCCGACGCCTGCGCCTCGCCGCCGCGCGCGTCGCGCGCGTACCAGGCCGCCGCCAGCGTGAAGGCGAGCAGCGCAAGCACCAGATACGGGGTGGGCGCCACACCCAGCCGGTCCAGTAGCGGGCCGGTGGCGAGCACGAGCGCGATGAAACCGATCGAACCCCAGGCGCGCAGGCGGCCATACTGCGCGGCGGCGTCGATGCGCCGGTGCAGGTGGGCCCCGGCCATCGCTTCGGCCATCGGCACCTGCCCGGTGAGAAAGAAGTGGTAGACGAACATCACCGTCAGCACCAGCGCAAAGCCGCCGGGCGCCAGGATCGGCAGGAAGGCGAGCAGGGCGGCGGCGGCCGTGGCGCGCAGAATGCGCTCCCGGTGCGCGGTGCGGTCCGCCAGCCAGCCCCAGAACGTCGGGCCCACCACGCGCATGCCCTGCGCGACGGCCATCACGATGCCGATCTGCGCCGCGGACAGGCCACGCCACTCCAGGTACAGCGGAAAATACGGTGCCAGGATGCCGGCGGTGGCGAAGTACCCGAAGTAAAACGGCGCGAGCCGCCACGCCGTCGCCGTCACGGCGATGCGCCGCGACGGTTGGGCCCGGCGATCGGCGGCACCGCATGGCGCACGTCGGCGTTGAACGCGCGGTCCGCCAGCGCCGCGTCGATCAGCACCAGCGCCAGCATCGCCTCCGCGATCGGGGTGGCGCGGATGCCCACGCACGGGTCGTGCCGACCCTCGGTGGAGACGGTCACCGGTCGATTGCTGCGGTCGATCGAGCGGCGCGGAATGCGGATGCTCGAGGTGGGCTTCAGCGCGATCGCCACCTCGATGTCTTGGCCGGTGGAGATGCCGCCCAATACGCCGCCGGCGTGGTTGCTGGCGAAGCCCCCCGGCGTCAGTTCGTCGCCGTGTTCGGAGCCCATCTGCGTGACGCAGCGGAAACCGGCGCCGATCTCCACGCCCTTGACCGCGTTGATGCCCATCATCGCGTAGGCGATCGTGGCATCGAGCTTGTCGTACAGCGGCTCCCCCAGACCCGCCGGGACGCCACTGGCTACCACCCGCACGCGCGCGCCGCAGGAATCGCCACGGCGACGCAAGGCGTCCATGTACTGCTCCAGCCGCGGCACGATCTGCGCGTTCGGCGCGAAGAAGGGGTTGGTGTCCACCTGCGCCCAGTCTTCGAACGGGATCTCGATCTCGCCCAACTGCGCCAGGTGGCCGCGCACCTCGGTGCCGAAGCGCGTGCGCAGCCATTTCTTGGCGACCGCGCCGGCGGCGACCATCGGTGCCGTCAGCCGCGCCGAGGCGCGCCCGCCGCCGCGCGGATCGCGCACGCCGTATTTGCGCCAGTAGGTGTAGTCCGCATGGCCGGGGCGGAAGGTGTCGAGCAGCGCCGCGTAATCGCGGCTGCGCGCGTCCTCGTTGCGGATCAGCAGCGCGATCGGCGTGCCGGTGGTGACGCCCTCGTAGAGGCCGGAGAGGATCTCCACCCGGTCCGGTTCGCGCCGCTGCGTGACGTGGCGTGAGGTGCCGGGGCGCCGGCGGTCGAGATCGCGCTGCAGGTCTTCGGCGGTGAGCGGCAGGCCGGGCGGACAGCCGTCGATCACGCAGCCGATCGCCGGCCCGTGCGATTCGCCGAAATTGGTGACGCGAAAGAAGCGGCCGAAAATGGAGCCGGACATGACCGCGCGATTGTAAGCACGGCGGTACCGCCGGCTGCGCTCAGACGGCGGCGAAAAAATCGCGGGTATGAAAGACGGCCTCGCTGAGGCGATGCGGGCCGTCGCGCAGCGTGCGCTTGAGCACGAACTCGAACAGCAGCGGATTGTGGGCGCGGATGGCGCGCAGCACCTCGGCCTCGGCCGCGCTCAGCCAGCCGGCGTCGACGAAGCGGTCCAGGGCGTAGATGAACGGCATGCCGGGCAGCGGGTAATCGGAGCCGTGCAGCAGGCGCGCATGCCAGTCCGTTCGACGCAGGATCTCTCGCTGCACGGCCAGTGCGCGGTTGCGCTGGAACACCGCGGCGAGGTCGGCAAACAGCAGCTTTTCGTAGCGGCGGTCGTCGAACAGGCGCCGGAATAGGGCGAAGCTCGGCACCCAGGGACCATATTCGCCGCCGGTATCCAGATCGCGCGCCTCACCCAGCGTGGCCGCGTGGGCAACCACGATGCGCACGCCCGCGTCCAGCGCCCGCCGCAGGCGCAGCGGGTTGTTGAACGCCTCCTGCCGCGCGCCGGGGGCGGCCACCTCCTCGCCGCAGTGGACGATGAGCGGCAGGCGCCGCCGCGCCAGCTCCGCATAGAACGGATCGCAGCGTGGCGAGGCCGGATCAATGTTCATCGCCGAGGGCAGCCATTTCACCGCGCACGCGCCGGCGGCGATCGCCTGCGCCAGCCGCGGCAAGGCGTCCTGACGGTAGGGGTGCACGGAAGCCACCCAGCCGAGGCGCCCGGCCTGCGTCCGTGCCACCGCAGCGGCATAGTCATTGGGCGTATGAAAGGTGCTGAGGGCGGGTTGTTCACGCCCCTCTTCGTCCACCGCGTAATCGAAGGCGAACAGCAGCAGCCGGAAGCCTTCCGGCATCGCCTGCGCCTGCGCGAGCAGCCGCTCGACATAGCCGCGATCGATGGGCTCGCCTTCGCGCAGGCAGGCGGCGGCCAGCACCAGCTTGCGGCGGATGCGCTCGACCGGATGCCGCCAGGTTTCGGTGCGCGGATCGACGTAGGCACCGCTGCCGGAGTCGCCGGTGCCGATCAGATGCGCGTGCGCGTCCCACACGCGCGCCGGCTCTAGCCCCTCCCAGGCCGCCTGAACGAGTTCGTGCCGCGCCAGCGCCGGCGGCAGCGGCAGCGCGCAGGGCTGCGCGCGCACCACGGCAGGCGCCAGCGCGCCGACGGTGAGCGCCCGCAGCAGATCGCGTCGCCTCACGCCCGGCCCGTCACGGCCACTGCGCCCGATGCGCTACGCGGCGATGGCCTGCGCGAGCGCGAGCCCCGACAGATAGGCGCCCTCCACCCGCGGGCCGTTGCACCAGTCGCCGGCCATGCCGAGCCGCGCCTCATCGTCCCACAGGAACGCGGCCGGCAGCGGGTTGACCGGTGTTGCCTGCGGCCAGCGCACGGCGCTGACCGCAAGCGGCAGCAGCGCACGCCCGATCCGGGCGCTGAACGCGCGTACCAGCCACTGCGCAGCCTGCGCCTGCGGCATCTCCAGGTAGCGGCGCGACCAGCGCGGGCGGGCGTGCAGGACCCAGCGCTCCGCCACGCCGGCCACCGGCGCGCGGTCCGGCTTGCCGCTGTCGCGCGCGATCCAGCTCAGGATCGGGTCGTCGTTGACGAAGGCGCCGTCGAAGTACAGGCCCGTCGGACGCGCCAGCGCCAGCAGCACCGCCCAGCAGGGCTCCCAGTCGATGCCGGCGGCCTGCTGCGCCAACGGCGACAGCCCGGCGGCCAGTTGCGCCGCCCGCGTCGATGGCAGCGCAAGGCACACGACATCGAAGCCGCTGACCGACAGCTCGCGCCCCTGTTCATCGAACAACTGCCAGAGGCCGCCGCGACGGTCGATACGCTCGACCGTCGTGCCGTAGCGCACCTCGACGGCCGCCGCCAGCGCGCGCGCCAGCGCACCCATCCCAGGGACACCGACGTAGCGCTCGGTGGCGCTTTCCTCGTCGATCAGCCCGCCGCCGCTGAAGGCCACGATGCGGGCGCGCCAGCGCCGCGCCAGTCCGGCGTCGATCCAGCGCTGCGCGACCGCCTCGAAGCGGTGATGATGCACGGTGAAGTATTGCGCGCCGGCATCGAATGCGCCGGCATCGGACTGCACGGTCACCGCCCGTCCGCCCGGCGCCAGCCTCTCCTCGAAGACCGTGACCCAGGCGCCGCGCGCCTTCAGCTCGCGCGCGCAGGCCAGTCCGGCGAGGCCCGCGCCGACGATCGCCACCCGCGGTCTGGCGAGCGCCGCCGTCACCCGCTAATCGGCTCCTGTTCGGGCCAGTCGCGGATATAGGCCTTCAGCATGCGGTTCTCGAAACTCTGCTCCTCGAGCACCGCCTTGGCGACGTCGTAAAAGGAGATCACGCCGATCAGCGTGCGGCCATCCATCACCGGCACGTAGCGCACGTGGCTCTCCAGCATAAGGCGCCGCACCTCGTTGACGTCGGTCTCCGGCGTCACCGTCAGCGGCGAGGCATCCATCACGTCGCGTACCTTCTGGTCGCCGAGCTGCCCCTGATTGCGGTACAGCGTCTTGATCACCTCGCGGAAGGTCAGCATGCCGACCAGCGCCCCCCGCTCCATCACCACCACCGAGCCGATGTCGTTCTCGGCCATGCTCTGCACCGCCAGCCACAGCGTGTTCTCCGGCGTGACGGTGAACAGGGCGTTGCCCTTGACGCGCAGGATGTCGCTGACCTTCATGGCTGCCTCCCCGGATCCTGTGCGGCCATGCTAGCCCAACGCGGGCGCATGCGGAACCGCGCATCAGATGCGCCGCAGCCAGGCCAGCCCCGCCCGGGTGCCGCCCGGCCGGCTGCCCGCGGCGGGTCGGTACTCGCATCCGACCCAGCCGCGATAGCCGAGCGCATCCAACTGCGCGAAGACGAACGGATAGTTCACCTCGCCAAGATCCGGCTCGTGACGTTGCGGCACGCCGGCGATCTGCACGTGCCCGACCAGGCCGACGTGCTCGCGCAACCGGTGCGTCAAATCGCCCTCCATGATCTGCACGTGATAGCAGTCGAACTGCAGGCGCAGATTGGGGCGCGCCACCGCCTCGATCGTGCGCGCGGCATGCTGCAGGCGGTGCAGGAAGTACCCCGGCATGTCGCGCGTGTTGATCGGCTCGATCATCACCTCGATGCCATGCGGCGCGAACACGTCGCAGGCGTAGGCCAGATTGCGCCGGTAGACGCGCTCGCATTCCGCGGCCGGCACCGCCCCGGGGATGCCCGCCAGCACGTGCACGCGCGGGGCGCCCACCCCGCGCGCATACTCGAGCGCCTGCGCGATCGCCGCCTCGAAGTCGCGCTCCCGGCCCGGCAGCGCGGCCAGGCCGCGCTCGCCCGCATCGTAGTCGCCCTGCGGGGCGTTCATCAGCACCAGCTGCACGCGGGCGTCGGCCAGTGCCGCGCGCAGCTCGGCCGCCGGCACCGCGTAGGGCGCCTGCACCTCGACGGCCGCGAAGCCGTCGCTCGCCGCCGCGGCCACGCGGTCACGCAGCGCGTGCTCGGGATACATCAGGCTGAGGTTGGCGGCGAAGCGCGGCATTTACGCCAGCAGGAGTTTGAAGCGCTCGACCTCGCGCATCACGGCCGCGCGCACCGGCGGTTCCCACACCGAATGCCCGGCATCGGGCACGATGACGTAGCGGGCATTCGGCCAGGCGCGCGCCAGCTCGTCGGCGCTGGCGATCGGACACACCATGTCGTAGCGCGCCTGCACGATCGACGCCGGCAGATGGCGGATGCGATACAGGTTCGCCAGCAACTGGTTCGGCGCGAGGAAACACTGGTGGGCGAAATAATGCGCCTCCAGCCGGGCCAGCCCGAGCGCCTCGTCCGCAAAATGCCGCACCAGGTCCGGGTTCGGCAGCAGCGTCGAGCAACTGCCCTCGAACTCGCTCCAGGCGCGCGCATACGGCAGATGCACGCGCGGATCGGGATCGAACAGCCGCTTCAGATAGCCGCGCAGCACGTCGTCGCGCTCCTCGCGCGGCAGCATCTCGACGAAGCGCCGCCACGCTTCCGGAAAGATCAGCCGCAGGCTGCCGAGGAACCAGTCGATCTCGCTCTGGCGTCCGAGAAAGATGCCGCGCAGCACGAACCCGAGGCAGCGGTCCGGGTGCGCCTGCCCGTAGGCGAGCGCAAGCGTGCTGCCCCAGGAGCCGCCGAACACCAACCAGCGGCCGATGCCGAGGTAGTCGCGCAGCGTCTCCAGGTCCGCCACCAGGTGCTGCGTGGTGTTGTTCGTCACCTCCCCCAGCGGGGTCGAATTGCCCGCCCCGCGCTGGTCGTACAGCACGATGCGGAAGAAGCCCGGGTCGAAGAAGCGGCGATGCTCCGG
>JANWUU010000394.1 GCA_025057735.1 Burkholderiaceae bacterium | reverse complement strand
CGCCAACTCAGCCACGCCGCGTACAGGCCGTTTAAGCCCGAGAGCGCCAGCGCCGGCACCAGCCACAGATAAGTGATCCAGGTCGGGAAGCCGAGGATCATCGAGGTCTCGCCGTTCTGCCTCATGTCGGCCACCCCGACGGCGACCCGCCAGGCGAGCAGCAGAAAGACCGCCGCCAGCAACAGCGCGCCGACCGCATCCAGGCGGAGCCGCGTGGCCGGGGCGGCGCGCGCTGTAAAGAAGTCGACGATGATGTGGCCGCCGCGGTACTGGCACCACGGCAGGAAGGAGGCGACCGCGATCGTGCAGCCGATCTGCACCATCTCGACATCGCCATAAAGTGGCCGCGCAAAGAGCCAGCGACCAGCGATCGAAACGGTGGCCAGTGCCGCGATTGCGGCCAAAATGGCGCCGCCCGCGAGCGCGAATGCGCGGCTTGCGCGCTCCAGCAGCGCACCGAAGCGTGCGCCGCGCACGCCTATTTCTTGCCGTGCTTCTCGATCAGCGCGCGCGCGTCGCGCAGCATCTGCTCGCCCGGCAGCCCCTTGGCGTTCATCTCCTTGACCCAGTCTTCGTAGAGCGGCTGCGCGGCCTTCACCCAGTTGTCGAGCTCGGCCGCCGGGATGGTGTAAAAGACGTTGCCGCGGTCGAGCGCCTGCTTGCGCGCCGGCGGTGCGGACTCGTCCCAGGTGCGACCCGCGAAGGCCGAAGCCTCCAGGCCGCTGTTGCGGTCGATCACCGCCTTCAGGTCCGCCGGCAGGCTGTCGTAGCGCGCGCGGTTCATCGCGAAAACGAACAGCGCCGTGTACAGCGCCGGGCGGCTCGGATCGGTCTCCGTCTCGTACTTCGTCAGCTCGTGCAGCTTGAAGGCGGGGATCACCTCCCAGGGCAGCACGTAGCCGTCGATCGTGCCTTTGGACAGCGCATCGGCCACCGCCGTCACCGGCATCGCCACCGGGGTCGCGCCGAAGGCCGCCAGCATCTTGTTGGTCTGGCGCGTCGGCGCCCGCATCTTCAGCCCGCGCAAATCCGCCAGCGTCCTGACCTGCCGCTCGCGCGTGTGGATGTAGCCGTTGTCGTGCACGTTGAACCAGATCGGCTTGACCGCTGCAAATTCCTGGCGGGCGTACTTCTCGTAGAACTCCCAGGCGGCCTTCGAGGCGCTCTCGGCATTGCGCGTCATGAACGGCAGCTCGAAGACCTCCATGATCGGGAACCGCCCGGCCGTGTACCCGGGCAGCGTGAACACCAGATCGGCCACGCCGTCCTTGGCCTGGTCGAACAGCTGCGGCGGTGTTCCGCCGAGCTGCATGGCCGGGAAAATCTGGCACTTCAAGCGGTTGTTCGATTCCTTCGCGATCCGCTCGCACCAGGGCTGCACGATCTTCGTGGGCGGCATCGCCTGGGGCGGCCAGAAGTGATGGACCTTCAGGGTGATCTCCTGCGCCGTGGCCGACAGGCCGGCCAGGGCGATCACGGCAAGCGCAGCGCGTGCCAGTCTCATGGTCTCCTCCGG
>JANWUU010000349.1 GCA_025057735.1 Burkholderiaceae bacterium | reverse complement strand
AAGGCGCGCCGCGTCACGGTGCTGCTGCGGTCTTCGCCCGATGCGTGGGTTTCCGAGCGCACCGATCTTTTGCCGAACTATCGGCAATACCGGGAGCTCGGCTTCGCGCCCGGCGCCACCCGCGCCACGCAGACGCTCGCGGTCATGCTCGAAGGCCGTTTCGTGTCCGCCTTCAAGGGGGATCAGACGCCGCCGGACGGCGCGCAGGCAGGCCAGGCGCCTCGGCGCGCCGACGGCCTGGCCGGTGTGACACGCGTGATCGACAGCTCGCCCGAGTCGGCGCGCCTGATCGTGATCGGCTCCGGCAGCCTGTTCTCCGATCCCGCGCTGCGCCTCGTCAGTCAGGCGCTCGGCACCAACTATCGCAAGCCGGTGGAACTTGTGCTGAACCTGATCGACTGGTCGCTGGAGGACCCCGCGCTGCTCGCCATCCGCAGCCGCGGGCGCTACGTGCGGCTGCTGGAACCGCTGCCCCCCGGCCGGCCGGCGCTGTGGGAGTACGCCAATTACGGCTTCGCGGCCGCCGGCTTGGCGTTGATCTGGCTGATCGTGCGACAGCGGCGCGCCGCCGCGGCGCGGCGCCATCAGCTGCTGTTGCAAGGAGCGTGACGCATGCAACGGACCATTCAGATCCTGGCAGTCACCCTGGCCGTGCAAATCGCGCTCGCCGCCGCACTCGCCTGGCGGCGTGATGCGCTGTCAGCGGCGCGGCCGGAGACGCCGCTGCTTGCCGCCGAAGTCTCGCACATCGATCGTGTGCGGCTCGAGGGGCCGATGGCCGCTGACAAACGCGCTGCGCCGGCGGTCGAGCTGGTCAAGCGCGACGGACAGTGGCGTCTGCCGGGCTACTTCGATGCCCCGGCCGATGCGGCCAAGGTGGAGGAGCTGCTGAAGCGCGTGCGCGAGGCCCGGCGCGGCCTGCCGGTCGCGACGTCGCGCGAGGCACTGGCGCGCTTTCGCGTCGCCGATGATGCCTATGAACGGCGTATCACGCTGATGCAGGGCGAGCGGACGATCTCCACCGTCTACCTCGGTACCTCCAGCGGTGCCCGCAAAGCGCATGCGCGCACCGGTACCGATGAGGCCGTCTACGCGGTGGCCCTCGCACCGTTCGAGGTGCGCCTCAGTGCGGGCGAGTGGCTCGATGCCCATCTGATGAAGACCGACACCGACGCGCTCACCGAAATCTCGGTCACGCGCGCCGACGGTAAGACGTCGGTTCTGCGCCGCGCCGAACGTCGGGAGGGAGAGAAGAGCATCGCCACCTGGACCGGTGAAGGCGAGTTCGCAGCCGACGAGAGCCGTGCCAGAGCCTTGGTCGAGGCCATCGCCAATCTGCGCGTCGATGCAGTCCTCGGCACCGAGCCGCAGCCGCAATGGCGGCTCGATCAGGCGGCGCTGAAGCTCACCCTGAAAGACAATCAGGGTAAGTCCGCGAGCTGGGTCCTTGTCAAACTGCCGGATGGCGAAAGCCACGTCCTGAAGGCATCGGACCGGCCCTGGTATTTGGAGGTCAGGCCCTGGAACGTCAGGCCTCTGCTCGATGCGGCGCTGGGCGAGAAGAACCCGCGCGCGGCCAGCGCGAAGGGGTAGGCGAGCCGTCAGCCTCCCACCGCCGCGTTTGACCACGCGAGCGCGTACCGCGTATGCTCGCGCCCTGCCGCTTCGCAGGCACATCGAAGGAGATCACATGTCGACGAGTCTGGCGAACGCCGTTCGCGAATTGGAGGCCCGCCGTGCCGCCCTGGAAGCCGAGCTGGAGAAGGTCAACGCGCGTCTGAAACTGATCGGCAGCGCGCTGGGTAATGGCGACGCCCCGGCGATAACGGCGCCGGCCGCCCCGCGTCGCACCATCGGCAAGACGGGCAAGAAACTCAAGGTGCATCGCTGGTTCGAGCAGGGTGAGGCGCTCGCCCTGATGCGCAAGCTGATCAAGAAGCCGATGCGGCCGGTGGAGGTCATCAACGCGCTGGCGGAGGCCAAAGGGTATGCCGGCAAGCTGCAGGGCATGGATCGCAACCGGTTCAACTGGGCCGTGATTTCGGCGCTGAAGGCAGCGACCGACGCCAAGCAGCTCGTCAAACACAAGGACGGCAAGATCTCGCTGCCGCGCTGAGCCGCCGCCGCAATCGGCGCCGGCGTCTCACGCCGCGAACCGCCGGGCAGCCGCGCGGCCGGGCCCGCGCGGCTGCATTCAGGAGGGAAGGAAGTCCACCGGCCAAGTGACGGTCATCGTCTCCACGTCCTTGGCGCCGAAGTCGAACTGCCGTATGCGCGCCAACAGCTTGCGCTCCAGTTCCGCGGCTTTCAGTTCGCTGGAGACGATGCGCAGGTCGATCACCTGGCCCGAGGGCGCGATTTTGAGCTCGAGCACGATCTTGCCTTCCAGCGTCGGATCGTCGCGCAGCGCGCGGTTGTAGATCGCGTAAATCGCGCCTTTGTTGCGCTCGAAGACGAGGCGGATCTCCTCGATCGAACGCGACGCCTTGCCACTGCCTCCGCGCTGCACCGTGCCGCCCTTGCCGGCACCCGTCCCGGCGCCTGCGGCGCCTCCGCCGCCGCCGTAGCCGCCACCGCCACCGCCGCCGGCAACACCCTCCACCAGCGTGGTGGCGCGGCCAGGCAGCCCGCCGCCGCCCGTGTCGCGGCTGTAGCCCGCGGTATTGATGCCGCCGCTGCCGCCGGTGGCGTTAGAGGTGATGAGCGCGCGCGCCGGAATCCCCGGATCGCTCCCAGCGCCCACGCCAGGCCCGGTGCCGGTGCCGACGCCGGGGCCCGGCTTGATGTCCTGCTTCAGTTGCACCGCGGCTGGCGCGCCGCGGATCTCCGCCAGTTCGGCGGCGTGAGCCAGCAGGCCGACGCCCGAGGCCCTGCGGCGAGCGTTCTCAATCTCTCCGGGCGGACGATTCCGCAGCGGGTTGCGCGCTTCCGGCACCGGCGCCTTGCTCGGCTCCGGCTTGGCCGTCTCGGCTCTGGGCGCTTCCGGCTTGGCCGCTGCCACCTTCTGCTCGGGCGCGGCCGCAGGCGGCGCCTTGGCCACCGGCGGTGGCGCCGGCTTCGCCTCCAGCAGCAGCTTCGCGAAGCGCGGCGGCAGTTCCTGCGGCGCGCTGCGGTCCACCTTTGGCAGCGGAATCCACGGCAGCAGAAGCGCCAGGACCGCGCACACGGCCAGCACCCGCGTCAGGATGCGGCGAAAGCGGCGCTCGTCCTCCGCGGCCACCGCCCACGGCAGGACCGAGGCGCGAAACGATACAGCGGCGGCGCTCATCAGGCGTCACCCTTCTGCTGCACGGCGAACGCCACTTCGCTGAAATTGGCGCGCGCGCAGGTGACCATGATCTTGCGCAGCAGGCGGTATTCGATGTTGCGGTCGCCCATGATCGTGACCGCCTTGGCCTGCGCCGCGTTTTCCTTGCGGATGGTCTGCACGCCGGCCAGCAGGTCCAGTTCCGCCTTCAGTGGCGCGATCACGTCGCCCTCTTGCGCCAGTACGTCGGCCACCGACGCGACCTTGCGGCCCTGCACGACGATGTCCTTGTCGCTGACCACAACCACCACCGTCTCGCGCGGCGCCCGCTCGGCATTGGATTCCGGCAGCCGCACCGATTTAGAGCTCGGCAGCAGCTCCACGGCGGCGAAGTTGGACAGCAGGAAAAAAATCAGGATGACGAAGATGTCGATCAGCGACACCAGCGGCAGATCGACCTCGGAGCGGTTGCGCTCGCGCCGTTCGGCGCGCCGCTGCAGCGGCGATACCTTCATGTGCCCCTCCTGGCCGCGGCCACTGGCGCATCACCGATCGAGATCTGCGGGAACAGCTCGGCACGCACGATCTGCGCGCCGTTGGCCGTCTTGGCCGTGCGCATCGCATCCATCACGCGCACGAGCTGGTCGTACGGCGTGTTCGGCTCGGCCAAAAGGGTGGCTTCGGTCTTGTCCGGGAAACGCTTCTTCAGCTCCAGCATCAGCGCATTCAGCCGTTTCGTATCCGGCCCGTTCGCGGTGTGCGGGATCGGGTCGACCAGGCGGCCGCCGATCAGGTCATTGATTTCCAGCCGGTCGGGTCGGATCACGACTTCCAGCTTCAGATCGCCGCCTTTCAGGTTCTCGAAGCTGCCGGACTGCGCCGGCAGCGACAGCTCCAGCACCGCCAGGCGCGAGAACACCGCCGTCGACAGCAGGAACGGCACCAGCACCACGATCAGGTTGATAAACGGCGTGACATCCAGACCGGCCGGATGCCGCCGCAGCCGTCGCACCCGCATGGTCAGTGCGTCGGCGCCGCTTCGCCCGCGCGCAGCGGCAGCAGGTTCAGGAAGCTGATCTTGGCCGCCTCCAGCCCGTCGACGATCTCCGAGGTGCGCGCCTGCAGGTAGGCATGGATCAGCAGGAACGGAATCGCCACCATCAGCGCGAAGGCGGTGTTGTTCATCGCGATCGAGATCGACGCCGACAGCATTTCCGCCTTCTCCGCCGGGTTGACCTGCGCCACCGCCGTGAAGGCCTTGATCAGGCCCAGGATCGTGCCCAGCAGCCCGACCAGCATGATGACGTTGGCGAAGGTGGCGATGTAATGGGTGCGCTTCTCCAGCCGCGGCACGATCTCCATCATGCCTTCTTCCATCGCCGCGTCGATATCTTCGCGCCGCCGCGCCGACTGCATGCGCTGCAGCCCGTTGGCGATGATCTTGCCGATCGCGGCATCCGATTTCGCCACCTGGCTGTACACCTCCTTGAACTTGCCGCCCTGCAGCAGCGGCAGCAGCCGCTCCCAGGTCTTGCGGTTTTCTGCGCGCGCGCGGTTCAGGAAGATGAACCGCTCGATCGCGATCGACAGGCCGAGCGCCATGATCAGCAGGCTCGGATAGATGAACAGACCGGCGTCCTGAAAGAACTTGACGACCGTTTGCATCGCGCTCATGTTGCTCTCCACTCGTTACACACGTTCGATGGACTCGTCGGGCCGCGCGCCAGCGCGCGCGGCCGCAAGGGTGATGCCCGCCATTCTCGCCGTGCGGCCCGGCGCGCCGCGGGAGCCTCTCATTTCGTCTCCGGGCCGCGTCCGCGCCCTGCGATCTGTGCCTCGTACCGCACCTGGCGGCGGAAGACGTCGCGATCCACCGGCGCCAGCGCCTCCTGAAGCGCGCCCGCCAGCGGCCGCGCCGGCAGCTCGTCGGGCTGCGGCTTCTTCCACGGGACGATGTAGATCACCTTCGGCAGCTCGCGGTTGCCGATGATCTTCGTGTCGTCGATCACGGCGCGGTCCTCGGCCGCCGCGCCGGCAGCCAACAGCAGGGCGGCCACGCCTCCGGTCATCGCTCTCATCGTTCCTCCTTGCCGCGCGCCAGCTTGCGGGCCGGCTCGCGCTTGCGGATCTCCGCCACCCAGCGCTTGACCTTCTCGTCGCCGCCCGGCGTCAGCGCCAGATAGCGTTCGTATAGCTCCAGCGCCCGCGCGCCGTCCCAGAGATAAAGATCGTGCAGGATGCCCAAATTCAGATACGCAGGCGCGTGGTTCGGATCGAGCGCGATCGCCTGCTCGTAGGCCGCGCGCGCCTCCGCAAAGCGGCCGACCAGCCGGTAGGCGATGCCCAGCTGGTTGAAGTACGCCGGCTGGCGCGGGCTCGCCTGCACCGCGCGTTCCAGCGCGGCGACCGACTCGGCGAGCCGTTCGGTGCGGCGATACACAAGCGCGAGGTTGGCGTGCACGCCGCCGAGCTGCGGATGCGCCTGCGCGAGCGCGAGCAACTGGCGCTCGGCCTCCGCCAGCCGGCCGGCGGCCAGCGCTTGGCGCGCCGTCTCGAAGGCGCGCAGCACGGAGGCCTCCAGCGCCGGCTCCGTCGGCTTCGGCGGCTCGACCGGCGCGGCAGGCGAGAGGGCGGCGGCCGGCGCCTCCTTCGCAGCTGGCGCCGGGGCGGCGGGCACCGCGCTCGCCCCGCCCGCCGGCGCAACGGTTGGCGCCGCCGGCGGCGGCATGGGCGGCCCGAACAGCAGCGCGCAACCGCCGGCGCCGGCGGCCACGGCCGCCACGGCGAGCAGGCGCAGGAGGAACTCAGCGGATCGCATCGACCGTCGCCTCGCTGACTTCGACCTTGGCGTAGCGGGCCGGGCGCAGCTTGGCGAGCGACGCGAAGCTGCGCTTGACCCATTCGTCGTAAATGCCACTGGCGGAGCGGCGCGCGTTGATCTCGTGCAGCTCGATCGCCTTTTCCTCGAACGGAAAGGCCTGCTCCTCCAGCATCACGTTGTACTGCTCCAGCTCCAGCTTGGAGAGCCGCTTCGGCCGCTGCGAGGACAACAGCGCGCGGCCGAAATCGTGATACAGCTCAGCGGTGTGGAAGGTGGCGGCCGTCGTCACCTCCGCCACCCCGTACTCGGTGGCGGCCGCGTAGGCCTTCAGCGCCTGCTCGAATTTCGTCTTCTTCACCTTGAAAGTCTGCTTCAGCGGCTCCACCAGCGCGACCTTGCGGTACTCCTCCACCGCGGGCTGCGCCAGGGCCAGCGTGGCGAGCGCCGCCAGGTACCGGGTGCGGTCGGTGCGCGCCTGGCCGGCGACGGCATCGGCGCGCTGCACTTCGCGCATCCAGTGCAGTTCACGTGCCATGTTGCCGTCCTCGCGCGCCAGCCGCGCCAGGCGGTAACGCGCCTCCACCGCCGCCTCCAGCGGCTGCGGATGCTGCGCGAGGTAACGCTCGTAAGCCTTCGCCGCCGCTGGGCGCTGGCGCGCCTTCTCGTACAGCTCGGCCGCCTGCCAGAGACCGGCCCGTGCGAGCTGCGGGTCGCGCTGCGTGCCGGCCAGCCGCTCGAACTCCGCCGCCGCCAGCGCCCACTGGCCCCGCTCCAGATAAGCGACGGCCAGCTTCCCGCTCACCTCTTCCTGCAGCGGATGCTTCGGGAAGCGGCTGCGGAAATCCTCCAGCAGGCGCGCCGCCGCATCCCAGTCCTGCAGCGCCAGCAGCGTCGCCGCCGCATCGTACTGGGCGGTGGCGCGCACCGCCGAGGCGGGTGCCACGGCTGCCACGCGCATGAAATGGCCGACGGCTTCGCGCAGCGCACCCTTGCCGCGCGCCGCCTCGCCCTGCTTGTAAACGGCGGCGGCAAGCCGCTCCTGCAGCGAGCCGCGTAGCGGATCCTTCTCGGGCACGAGCGCGAGCACCTCCAGGTAGGCGCGCTCGGCGCGCTCGAACTGCGCGCGCTCGAAGGCGGTGTGCGCGATCACGGTCCAGGCCACGCGCCGCTCGCGCTCCGCCGGCGGCGGCTGCAGCGCCACCACCTGCTGCGCGAGCGCGGCGGCGCGCTCCAGATCCTGCAGCGCATACAACGTCTCCGCCGCGTTCGTCAGCACCGGCGCCACCCGCGCGTCGCCCTTGAAGGTGGCCGCGAAGCGCAGCGCGCTGTCCACCGCGGCCCGCTGGATCGACGCGCGCTCCGGCGGCGGGGCCAGCTTTTCCTGCTGCGCGTAGGCGAGCAGCGCGGCGTAGCCGGCATCGGCGCTCTTGGCGTGCGGCGGGTAGCGGTACGCGGTGGCCTCGTACTCCTGCGTGGCCTCGGCGAAGCGCGCGTCCTCGAACAGCAGTTCGGCGAGCAGGAAACGGTTCTGCGCCGCCTGCGGATCGTCCGGGAAGGCCTGCAGATACGCGCGGTACCAGCGCACGGCCTCCTGATAGTCCGCGCGCTGACGGCTCTTCTGCGCCGCCGCGTGGTAATGCCGCGCGAGTTCCTCCAGATGCGTCCGCACGCGCGGCAGGTTGGCCTGCCAGGCCTGCGGGTTGGCGCGCGCGAACTCGCTGCCGGCGCCGTAGCGGGCGACGTAGTTTTTCTTCGCCTCCAGCGCGAGCGTCTGGAAGCCTCCCTGCGCGTAGATGTCGATTACGCGCGCCTGCATGACCGGCGCACGCGCGTGCTGCGGCTGGCGCAGCGCGAAGGCGGCGAAGGTATCGGCCGCGTCCTTGATGCGGTCCTGTTTCAGGTACAGCTCGCCGAGCTGCTCGTAGACGCGAAACTCATAGCCGCGCCGCGTCGGCGAGTCGATGTACTGCGGGATGGTGGCCGCCCCCTGCAAGTTCTCCAGCGCCAGGCTGGTGACGCGGAAGGTGTCTTCGATCACCTCGCGGTCGGCGCGCGTGATCCCGGGCAGGCGCTCCAGCTCAGCGTCGCCCTTGCCGCCGAGCTTGATGTCGAAGAGCGCGAAGAACGAGCGCAGCGCCTCCTCCAGTTTGCCCTGCTTGAACAGCGTCCAGCCGTGCATGTACAGCGAGCGCTCGTAGTAGGGTGTGTCGGTACCGGCGGCGAGCGTCGCCGCGAACGCCTGCTCGGCGCGGCCGTACTGGCGCAGCGCGAACAGCATCTCGCCGCGGCGGAACTGCGCCTCGTCGCGGTGACGCGAACGCGGATGGCGCTCGACCAGCCGGTCCAGCGTCGCCAGCGCTTTTTCCAGTTCGCCCGACAGTTCGTACGCGCGCGCCAACTGATACAGCACGCGGTCGTTGCCGGGATCGTTCGGGTAGGTCTTCAGGAACTCCTGATAGCGGGCGATCGCCGTGCGGTAGTCGGCCGCATCCGCGACCCCGGCGGCGATGCGCGCGTCGATGCGGTCCATCTCCAGGTCGCCCAGCCGCCGCAGCGCCTCCTGCCGCTGCGGATCGCGCGGGGCGGCGCGCAAGAAGTCCTGATAGGCGCGCGCGGCGCGCTCCGGCGTGCTCTGCACGCCCTCGTCGGGCCGCACCTCGACCTCGCGTCCGGCGAGCGACTTCAGCGTCGGCGGCTCCGGCACGCGCGGCGCCTCGGGCGCCGCGCAGGCGGCCAGCAGGGCCGCCGCCAGCAGGCAGGCACGGTCAACGCGCGGCGCCGCCACGACTTGTTTCCTGCGCCACGCTGGCGCGATCCAGGATCTGCGCCACCGCGAAGTGCGCGTGATTTGCGTACTGCACGAGCCGTTCCTTCTGCCGCTCGAGCTCGGCCACCGCGAGCGTCTGCAGATGCGCCTCCTGCTCGACGGTGAGCGCCGCCACCTGTGGCAGCAGCGCCTGCAGGCGCTGCGCCAGTTCGTCGATGCGCGCCGCGAAGCGCTCGAAACGGGCCGGCTCCTCGCGCTGCGCCTGTGCCAGCCGCGCATGCGCCGCGCGCGCATGCGCCAGTCCCTGTTCGATTTCGCGCAGGCCCTTTTGCGCCTCCCAGCGGCGTACCGGCGCCTGCTGCGCGAGCTGCCAGGTGAGCGCCCCCTCGATGCGGCGCAGCCGCTCGGCGGCCTCGTCCCGCTCGGGCGAAGCGGGCAGTCGCGCCAGAAGCGCGCGCGCGGCCTCGATGCGCGCCATGGCCGCCAACTCGCGCGCGTCGGCAAAACCGGCGCCGTCGGCGCGCTGCGCCGCCTGCGTGAATTCCGTCTGCAGCGCCGCGTGCCGGCGCGCCAGATCCTCCACACCGAGCGCACGCTCCTGTTCGCGCACGGCCGGCAGCCGGGCGGCGAAGGCCTGGCGCCGGTTCTCCAGCATGTCCTGCAGGGCGCCGAGCTTCTCCTGCCACTGGCGCAGGTTGCGGTCGAGGAACACGAGGTCACGCCAGTTCTTGAACGCCTCCTGGAATTCGTGCTGGGCCAGCACGTGCGCCAGGTGCGCTGCGTGCGGCATCTCCGGCAACTCCTGGATGCTCCAGAACCAGCCCATCTCTTCGCCCGGGTTGCGCGCCAGCAGGCCCGCCGTGAGCCGCCCGGCGCGGATGGCGGCGATCGATTCGTCCAGCGCTGCCGACTCGCGCTCGAAGGCCGCCAACGCCTGCTGGTAGCCGTCCAGCGCCTGGCGCAGGGCGCCGAGTTCGGCGAACGCGTACGGCACCGCGAGCTTGGCCTCCAGCACCGCCGCATCCACCGGCGTGCGCGCCGCCAGCTCGGTCCACGGCACCAGCGCCGCCCGTGTCTGCTTCAGACCCGCCGCCGCCCAACCGAAGGCGAGCAGGGCGCGGTTCGCGTGCAGCCCCTGCAGTCGGACGCGTTCCAGGTAAGTTCGCGCGCGCGCCGGGTCCTCGTTCTGCAAGGCGGCGAAACCGAGCGCCAGGTTGGCGCGGTCGCGCAGGCTGCGGTATTCCTCGCTGTCGGCCGGCGCGGTGCCCACCTGATCGAGCACCGCCATGCCGCCGGCCGTGTCGCCGCTCTTGATCATCGCCACGCCGAGATTGAAACGCGCATACAGACCGGCGCCGTCTTTGACCGCCGCCAGCAGCTTCGCTGCCTCCGCATAGGCACCGCGCGCCATCAGCAGACTGGCCGCCAGCAGCGTGCGTTCCTCCGCCAGCGGCGCCGGCAGCGCGCCGCCGATGCGCGCGAGCGCCTCCTCGGCCTGCGCCAGCAAGCCGCGCTGGTAGCGGATCTTGGCCAAGTAGAACCAGGCGCGGTCGCGCACCGCCGGCGGCGCGCCGCGCTCGATCAGCGCGGCGAACACCTCGCCCGCCTGCTTGTGCAGCCCATAGGAGAGGAACAGCCCGCCGCGCAGGATCTCGGCGTCGTCCTCGTGCGCCGGCAG